>JAYVJQ010000113.1:0-9987 GCA_043769055.1 Allobrachymonas sp. | reverse complement strand
AATCTGCCACCTCTTGGGTAACAATAACCTCAGCATGCACATGTTGCAAAACATCCAGATTGCCGCAAGCAACTGCGAGCGTAATCAACGGCGTCGTGTTAGTCACTAAGCGACGAGGATGATCCCTCATGCTCGGGGCCTAGGCATTGACCAGATCGCGCGCGAGATCATCGGCATCGAGATCAATCCTCCCCCGCACTGCGCTGCCATCATCCTTTTAGCAATTAATACAGCTCACAACTGATCAAGCTTTGCCTGCCAACGACCTACATAACTTGTCACGGGAGCGTTACCAACCGTCGGAACCATACTCCGCACTTGTTGGTTTGTAGCTTGCAATTTCCAAGGCGACACTGCATAACCAGACATCAGCTCTTCGCTGACCTGAGCTGCTAGCGCTAGCGTGCCAAGCTCGAACTCAACATCCACAGTATTACCAGATGTGTTGATCGACAGACTCAGCAAACGAACGCCCAGCAGATGGAGATTTTCTACTGAGCTAAGTGCTTTGTTCAAATCCAATGACAAAATTTGGGCAGCGAGTTGGGCTTGTTTGGCGAAATTCGGCACTAAAGCAGCAGGCGTAGCTTTAGTTGTTTGATTCAATCGCTGTTGATTCATCTCTAGGCGTTGGGTAAGTATTTGCTCAGATATAGCGGCTTGATGCTGCTGCAGACTATGAGCTTGCCAGCTCACCCTCGCGCAAACAGCCGCCATTAGAGCAACCGCGATGCCCCAGATCCAAGGATACAAAGGCCGCAGAATGAAATTGAATTGAACCGGCTTCATGCAGCCTCCCAATGCGCAGGCCAAGCTGACAAGCCAGGCTCTCCCGCGTGACCTTCTTTCGCCAAAAACTTAAAGACGGCTGCTTGTGATGCTTGTAATCCCTGGGCTTGAAGCAGTTGCCGCTGAATATCTTGCAAATTAACCTCTTGCTGATTCGCTAAGTATTGCCAAACGGGCGTGACTAAAGCTGGCGTGCCTTGGGAAAACAAGGTTGCCCCATCGGGCTCGTGCAAGATAATGGCCGCGATTGAACTTGGCTTGGCACGATCTGCGTGCGTCACGGTAGACCATAGCGCTTGCACTGCATGCATCTTGACACGGTGGCGCATGGCCCATGCAGATAGCGTGTTGATGAGCGCTTGTGTCGTGCCAGCGACGAGTTGAGGTTGAGCAGCACACTGCCGCAAAGCCAAATTTGATACTGGTATGCGCATGGTTTGTGCAATTTGCTGTCGAACAACGGGCGTAAGTGGGTTTGAATGGTTAGCCAGAATATAGCCCGAACACAAAGCTGCGCTGAGATCAATCTTCAACTGCAGACCCGATAAATTGATAGCAATGGCTTTGCAACGCTCGGTTAATAGTTCTAACACAGCGGTGATGGGCAGCGTAGGCGAATGCTCCAAGCGAAGCAGCACTTGACCATTGACTTGGAGTAAGCACAGGCCACGGCCTAAATACATCGCAGCAGATCGATTGCGCCACATGTTATGTCCAGCCCACGACACGGTTGACCTCTTCTAAGCTGGTGCGGCCTTGAGCCGCGCAAGCCACGGCCTGCGCCAGCAAGCTCTCACCACCCTGCCAGAGCATATGCGCCTTGATTTCAGAGATCGAGCTTTTGCGCAGCACCAGATCGCGCAGGCCATCGTCCACCTGATGAACTTGCGAGACAACAAAGCGGCCTTTGTAGCCCGTTTGTCGGCAATGCGGACAACCTTGGGCAACAGCCACACGCGCTGGCGGGGTGATGCTGGCAGCTTGCATGCGCTGGATTTCTTGAGCGGCCAACTCACGCCAACTGGTGCAATGCACACAGAGCTTGCGCAGCAGCCGCTGTACCACGATACCGTTGAGGGATGAAGCAAAGGCAAAAGGGTCAATATCAAAGTGCTGAAACCTGCCAAGCACGTCAAATAAGCTGTTGGCATGTACTGTGGTGAACACGACATGGCCGGTCAGCGCGGCTTGTACGGCTATTTCAGCGGTTTCAGCATCTCGAATCTCACCCACCAAAATCTTATCGGGATCATGACGCAAGATGGACCTCAAGCCAGTGGCAAAGGTCAAACCCTTGCGCTCATTGACTGGGATTTGCAGCACACCCGCCAGCTCATACTCCACCGGGTCTTCAATCGTGATGATTTTTTCGATCCCGGTGTTGACTTCGGAGAGCGTGGCATACAGAGTGGTGGTTTTTCCACTACCTGTAGGGCCTGTGACCAAGAGCATGCCATGCGGGCGCGCAGCAAGCTCACGAATCGCATCTGCCAAAACCACATTGAACCCTAAAGCTTCTAAAGTGATGTGGTCGGGCGTACCGCGCAATTGCGCTTTATCAAGCAAGCGCAGCACAGCATCTTCGCCAAACACACTGGGCATGATGGAAACGCGCAAATCCATCGCCTGCTGCCCTTGGCCAACCCAGCGAATACGCCCATCTTGCGGTTTACGCCGCTCTGTGATGTCGAGTTCAGCCAAGACCTTGATGCGCGAAATCACTTGCTCTGCCAAGGCAGGTGCGTCCATACGATCCCCAGCCACCATGACGCCATCGAGGCGGTATTTGAGGCCAATACCTTGCCGGCTGGTTTCAAAATGAATATCGCTTGCGCCATCGGTGCTGGCCTGCTCAATGGCGCGGTTCACAAAGTCCACCACATTGCCTTGTGGCGCTGAGGCAGCCAAATAACTGTTTGATTGACCAGAAGAAAGAGATTGCTGCAATGGCTGGTCAGATTGGGCTATGGCTAGAACTGTATTGCCATCGTTGTGACGGCTAAACCAAGAAATCACAGATTCTGCCCATGGATCAGCGCAAAGCGTATAGGCTTTGCCATCGGGCAGGCGCAAGGCCATGATGCCCTCAGACAAAGGCCGATGCGTGGCTTGGCTGGCAAAGATTGCTTGCGATGTCAGTACAGCCACGCCTTGCGTTTTTTGAAGCTGCTCGATCAACTCGATCTCGCTCAGTTGACTGAACCTAAGCAATGCTTTCCAAAGTGCACCGACTTCAGTCAACTTTGCTGCTGCATGACGCGCTTGCTCTATGCATTGTTGGAATTGTTGAGGCTTCATAAAACGCAGATCATCGCAGTTGCGTGGCAATTTCAAACACCGGCAGGTACATCATCACCACAATTGTGCCCACCAAGAGCGCCACCGTCAGCAGCAGCGCGGGCTCAATGATGCGGGTGAGCCGTTCCACAAAAATCGCAAAGCGCTCGCCATAAATATGTGAAACCGCTTGCGCCGCTCGGTAAAACTCACCATTGCGCTCAGCCGCTGCCAGCAAGCGCTTGCCAATGTCATCACACAAGCCTGCATCAAACAGGCTGTGCGCAATCGGCAGGCCCTGCTCTATCTTCTGCCGGCTGCTCACTAAGGCGCGCTGCAATTGGGGCGACAAACTCGATTGCGCAGCTACGCCCAAGGCAGCCACCATCGGATACCCCCCCTTGAGCAGCAAGCCCAGTGCCTGATACATCATGGCAAGCCGAAAATCATCTGCCTTATTCCGCACCCAAGGCATTCGCTCCAAAATCGCCAACAGCTTTTGCAGAGAACCCGCCCCCCAAAGCCAATAACCCAGCAACAAACTTACAGAGAGTACGGTGAGCATCATCTCTGTTTGGTAGATATTCATCCATTGGCTGATTTGAATCACATAAGCCGTACTGCCCGAGGGCGCGCCGCGCAAGCTGGTGTACATGCGCGAGAAATTAGGCATCACCACAATCAATAAAAACAAGGAAATGCCAATACCCAATGCGGTCACGAGCAATGGATAGATCGATGCACTGATCACTTTGCTCTTCAGGCTAGAGACCATCACATCAAATTGCAAATAATCATCCAGTGCTTCAATCAAGTTACTTGTGCGCTCACCCGAGCGAATCGCCGCTACCAGCACGCTAGGCGCAGCTTGTAAACTTTCTAATGCTGCTGAGAGCGACAAGCCTTCGGCCAGTCTTCTGTGCAATTGCTGGCTCAATCCTGCTGCACCTGTGCCGCGCGAAGTGCTGGCCAAGGCATCCATTGCTTCCACCACCGTCATGCCCGCTTGCACCAAGGTTTTGAGTTCGCGGCAGAGCAAAGCAAAGTCTTGCGCTGAATAGCGCTTGAGCGGATTGGCTGGGGATAGCGCTGGCGCGCTTGCAATGGAGGTATTAAGCATATGCAACTCTTAAGGCTTCTTGGGTTGATACACAAAACGCCAATCGCTGTAGCGTGCTACAGCGGGCAAGGTCAAATCGGGCGTATCAAGGCCAGCCGTGCGAATCGGGCGCAGATCGCTCAAGCTGTAGATGCCCTGAATGCCGCCATCAGGCGCGCGCACAATGCCCCATTCAGCAGATCGAGCCACAGGGTCTTCATAAGCTTTGCGTAAGTAGCGGCGTAGGCCAATAAAGCGCTTATCTTCCAGTAAATCGGACACATCGCGTGGCCAGCGCTTGACCGTACCGGGCGAGTTTTCGTAATACTGGCCGACTGCTTGCTGGTAGGCCAAACCAATACGAAGCAGTTGCTCCTCGCGCTCGCGTTGCGCCTGTTGCGCCAATACCGTCACCACCTGATTCGTGCACAGCACCAGCAACATCAATGCTGCCATGACTGCTATCAAAGTGAAGCCAGCTTGCTTACCAGCTTGCATAGGCCACCCCCTCTTTACTCAATTCAGTCGAGCTGGTCTTCACATCAAACACTTGCGTACCCCCGTTCTTGGGCGGCACAATCACCCATGTGTCCGTGCGTTGTGTCATGGGGTCTTCGGGCACGGCGCGGATATAGCGCTCATCGGCCAAGATTTGCAAGTTGTCTGGGTATTTGGCCTTGTCCCGGTAGTATTGATCAATCGCTGTGCGAAGGCCGTGCAGATTTTGCTTGAGGACGGTCTCGCGCGCCTGCTCAACACGGTCCAAATAGCGCGGCACTGCAATGCTGGCCAAAATCGCCAGCAGTGCCATCACCACCAGCAGTTCAATCAAGGTCAAGCCTGCGCTTTTGTGCATGTTGATCTCACCACTCACGGTATTTGCTGCCGTCGAGCGCAAAATCAGTGGATATCGAAGCTACATCAAACACATCACTCCCAGCGGATGGGCGATTAGTCGGTGAGGCATAGCTGCGCAATGCCCAAGTTTGCTCAGCGGATAATTGCGCAGGCGCAAATGGATCGCGAGGAATGCGGCGCAAAAAATACAAGCTCTGCCCAGAGGCATTGGGGCGTGCATCAGCCACACCCTGCGCCAAAGCCTCCAAGCTGGGCGGATAGCCATTTTCACCCGCCGTGGTTTTGATCCATCCGCGATCCACAGCTTTTTTGTAATCGTCTATCGCACCACGGATTTCCCACAAAGCCAACCGCAATTCCCGCTCTTTTTGTGAGCGCAGCAAAGTCTCGCCCAGCGGCATCACCGCAGCTGCCAATAGACCCAAAATGGCCATCACCACCAACAGCTCTACTAAGGTATAGCCCGCTTTGCTGTTTTGCCAGCGCTTGCGCATGCCCTGCCCCATCACTTCACGGTGATCGTGGCAACTGGTGGGCTGGGCAGACTCATCATGCCCGCCATGCCAATCGGACGCACGCTTGTGAAGCTCAGTTGTGCAGCCCCCACAGCCTTTGCTTTGAATTGAATCGTGAGCAGCGGCCCTTCGCCGCTTGCGCCCTCGCCTTCGTTACGCATCAAGCCCACATTGATGCGCCCAGCCGCCGCATTGACGGCTTGCACAAAGCTCGTTGCACCATCGCCTTGCTTCATAAAACCACCTTCTGCAATCGACACGACCTCCAGCAAATTGCTAGGAAACAGCATTTCCATCGGTATGCCGCGCAAAGCCGCAGTGCTGGCCGCCACCAGTGTCACATTAAAGGCATCGCCCACCTTCACCTCTGGCGGATGCTGCCAACGAATTTGCATCGTCGCGGCTGGCGCTGTGGTCGGCAGCTGGTTCACTGCTACAGGCGCAAGGGGTGTTGCGTTCGAAGCCGTGTTAGACGTCATTGCGCCCACCGCATTGCTCGCAACAGAAGTCGCTACAGAGGAAGTATTTGGAGCCAGCGCCACGCCCGCAGCCACATTGCGTGTTGATTCAAGCTGTGCAATGACTTGTGGCGCAGCGCGTAAGCGGGTATTGGCCTCGCTGCCAATCCACAACTCAGCCTGCGAAATGTCAGGCCGGTTTGCGGTGCGAACAATCCTTGGCGTGATCGCCAAAATCAGCTCGGTTCTTTGGTAGTCATCACGCTGGCTCGAAAACATTCTGCCAGCAATCGGCAAATCGCCCAAGCCTGGCACGCGATTGGCAGCCGAGCGGTCTTCGTTGCTGATCAAACCACCCAAAATCTGCGTCTCGCCATCACGCAGGCGCAGCACGGTGTTGGCATTGCGTGTGCCAATCTGGAAAGCCGTCGAGCCGCCCGCGCTTTTGATTTCTCGCGCAATCGAGCTAACTTCCAGAGCTAACTTGATCAACACTTCATCATCGGGCGAAATCGTGGGCTCCACATCCAGCTTCAAGCCCACATCCAAGTAGCTCACGTTTTCTGACACTAGACCATTCGCTCCGCTGTTGGTCGTGGTGATCACCGGCACTTTGTCGCCTATCAAGATTTTTGCTTTTTCTTTGCTACGGGCGCGGATTTTAGGATTAGCCAGCGTGTTGAAATCTCCCACCTCTCGGCGCAAATTCACCAGCAAGCCCGCCACACTCACGCCCACGCGAGAAGAATTGAGGGTGCGCAAGTTGTCCACTGTTAAGCCTGTGCTTCCTGCCGCTGGCAAGGGAGTCAAAGAAAAGCTGTTAGGAAAATTAATGCCCAGTTCGGTCAAGCGTGAGGTTTTGACTTCTATCACCTCCACTTCCAGCATCACCTCGGGCTCAGCCACATCATGCAAAGCCACCAAGCGCTCGGCCAAAGCCATCACCTCCGGCGGCTCGCGCAGCGCCACCATATTGGCTTTTTCGTCCACATACGGCTCTTTGAGTTTAAGCAAAGTCCGCAGCATTTGCGCCGTGGTCTTGGCCTCGGCGTGCGCCAGATAAAACACGCGAATCACCAGCTCTTGATGTTCGCGTTGCTTGTCTGGCGTGTTGGGGTAGATCAGCACGGTATTCGCGTCCACCACGCGCTTGGCCAGTTGATTCGCACCCAAGATCAAATCCAAGGCATCTTCGGCTTTGCCCGATTTCATGTAAATCGTGGTGCGGCCATCCAAGCGCACATCCCGATCCAGCATGAAGTTGATGCCGCTGCCGCGCGTGATGGCATCGAGCAGCGTCGATAAGGGCGCTCCCCGAAAATCCAAGCTGATCGGGCGAGTCTCGGCCAAGCTGCGGCCCACTGGCGCGGCCAAGCGCTGCTCCAACTCCAATTGGCGCTGCAGTGCCAGCAAATCAGGCTGGCGCGGCGCATCGCGCAGGCTGGCCTGAATCGTGCGCAAAGCAGCTTCTTTTTTGCCCTGAGCGAGCAAGCTGCGCGCTTCATCCAAGGCTTTTTGAATGCGGCGTGCTTGTTCAAAATCGATCTTCAAAGCGGCCAAACGTGGGTTGGTTGGATCAAGCTTGATGGCGCGGTCTAAGGTTTTGTCTGCTGCTTCAAAGCGTCCATCGCCGCGCTCTTGCACAGCTTGGGCAATCAAGCGCGCAGTGGCCTCTGATTTGGCTTGCAATAAACCCGAGCGCAGCAAGCCGCTATCTGGGTATTGCTTGATGCCCTCGCTCAGCCCCGTAATGGCACTCTCATAATCCGCAGCGCGAATTTGATCATTCGCATGATCCCGAATACGCTGCTGCGCGCAACTGACCAGCAGCATTGCTGCGCACAGCAGCAACAAAAAACGTAAAAAAAATACCATGCTCATCGAATCTCGTATTTAGGGGGATCGGGCAACACCAACTGCGCCGAATAGTTCAACGGAGCAAACAATAAATTCACCCATTTGGCCTCAATGCTGACCACCTGATAGCCATTGCTCAATTGCATGCCTTTGGCCAAAAGCACCGTCTCTTGCCCCAACTGCGCATAGACCATGCGCTCACCATCAGGTGAGGTGGCCTGCCCCATAAAGCGCAAGTTCAAGGGCGGCGGGCTCGGCGCAGCCACAGCGAAGGGCGGCGGCACGGGCACTGGCATGGCAGGCGGTGCAGGCTTTTTGATGGCAACGGCTTTGGGCGGTGGAGGTACAAGAATGGCAAAGGGATCGCGCTGCGCGTTCTCCAGCGCTTCGCGCTGGATGTTGGTGGGCAGCGTGATGATGGCCTGCGGCTCTGCCAGATTGGTGTTGCGTGCAGATGCGGCAGCTTGGGCAGTTCGTGCTGAGGGGGCTTTGTTCTTGCTCAGCGCATTCCACCACATCCAAGCAATGCCCATAGCCAACAAGCCCAGCACCAACTTGCGAGGCATGTCAGCGCGCTGGGGCAAGCTCAAATCATCAGCCATCTCAATCTTTCACAAACAGCGTGAGGCTGAGCGTCCACTCAATCCGACTCACATCGCCCGAGCGTGGCACAGCGCTGAGCGATTGCACCGCCAAGCTCGGATAGCGGCTGAGCAATTCCGCCAGCAATTGCTTGGTGGCGATATACGGGCCACTTAAAGTCAAAGCGATATCCACGCGCCCCACAGCTTGAGCGCTGCCTGCTGTATGCGCCAAGCTCATTTGCCCCACATTGACTTGCCGCTCCTGAGCCAAGCCTCCCAAAAAACGCACCAAGGCATTGATCTCATCACGCTGCGGCCAACGCTGCGTGAAATCAGAAGCCATGCTCACAGGCTTGGCTGAAAGGGCTTTCATGCTGGCCACTTGCTGCTGCAACTCTGCCAATTCAATTCGTTCAGCCGCTACGTTCTCACGCTGCAAACCCAGCAATTTCCATGCAGCCAGTGCTATCACCAGCAGCAGCACTCCAGCCACAGCACCATGCTTGAGCGATGACCAGGCACGGAATCCTGTGCGCTGATTCAATGTGTCAATGAAACGAGGTGATGTATTCAGCATTGAAACGATTCTAAGGTAAGCACCCGTAGTTTCAGCTTAGGGAGTAGCTTTTTGGGATGGATCGCTTTGCTTATGTATTTTCAAAGCGCAATCGGCAAGTAGCCGGGAAGAAATCTAGATAGTTTGCTATATAAATAGTAGTAATACTTGCAGTCCATGCGGTATGAGGCTCACTCTTTGGTCACCGCCCGGCTCACCGTCGCGTAATGCAGCCCAAAATGCGCCCCAATCTGCGCCAACGAATAGCCCCCGCTTGCATAGGCCGCGCGCATAGCGGCATCGCGGTCATCAGCGTGCATGCGCTCAAAGCTCGCCAGCGGCGCAGCGCGCACCCTGCGCTGGCTGCGCGGGATCTCCATCTCAGCTTCCAAGCCTATCTTTTCCAGCTTCTTTTGCATCTTGGTGGCAAATTCCTCATCCCCCAGAAAAATCTGCCCCGCCAAACCTTCCCACACACTGGGCAAGCCCACGCCCGCGCGCACATGATCCACATACTTGAGCTGCGCCAAAGAGCGCTTGGCGGCAAACAAGCTCAGCAAATTCTCCGTGGCCAGCCAGCTCGGTGATTGGGCAGCAGGCATCAGCATCGCGCTATACGAGCTCCAGGCCCAATCTGCCGCATCGGCCACCATGTACGCCCGCACCGGGTTGAGCACCACATAGCGAGCCAGCTCCAGCAAATAATTATCTTTGTCCACCACGATGGCTTTGAAGCGACCCTGAAACACATGCCCCGCCAACCCGTGGCGGCGATTGAATTGCTGCGTGTACACGCCGTTGATGTGTCGCATGGTGCGCGACAAATTCGCCCGCCGGGTGTGTAGCACCAGGTGGTAGTGGTTGCCCAATTGGCAAAACGCCAGCACCTGCGCTTCGAACCGATCCATAGCCTGCCCAATCACCGCCAACTGCGCCAGCCGGTCATCGTCATCGCGATAGATCAACTCACGCCGATCACCACGCGAAGTAACGT
>JAYVJQ010000112.1:0-8180 GCA_043769055.1 Allobrachymonas sp. | reverse complement strand
ACCTTGTTTGGCGTGATCGTGGCGGGCGTCATGTGGCTGATCAAGCGCTGGCATGCCAGCAACGAAGTCAAGCACCGCGAAGAGCTGGATCGTTTGCTGGCGATTGCGCGCAACGACAATCTGCACGGCTGAGATGACGGGGTAGTTCTTTGCGATGTCAGTTCAAGCTCTTGCAGCCTTGGGTTTGCTGATCAATGCATTTGCTTGGGGGCTGTCGTGGTGGCCCTTTCGTGAATTAGAAAAGCTGGGCCTGCATCCGCTGTGGGCCACGGCCATCATGTATGGCTTGGCGGTGCTGCTCATCCTGTGCATCAAGCGCAATGCTTGGCGCGGCTTGGCCACTGTGCCTGCGCTGTGGCTGCTGGCGCTCGGCGGCGGCCTGACCAATGTGGGCTTTAACTGGGCTGTGACGATTGGCGATGTGGTGCGCGTGGTGCTGCTGTTTTACATGATGCCGGCGTGGTCGATTCTGCTCGCGTGGCTGATCTTGGATGAAAAGCCCACGCCGCGCTCGCTCGCTCGCGTGGGCATTGCTTTGGCAGGCGTAGCGCTGGTGCTCAAAACGCCTGAATCCGCTTGGCCGCTGCCGCAAACGGCCGCCGATTGGCTCGCGCTCATGGGCGGTTTTTGCTTCGCACTAAACAACGCGATGCTGCGCAAGCTGCGCGAAGTGCCCTCTGAGCAGCGCACCTTTGCGATGTTTTTTGGCGGCGCTGTTTTTTCTGCTGCGGTGGGTGGCTTGGGTGGCTTGCATGGCAGCATTGCATTGCCCGTGATGCTGGGCGGCTGGGGTTTGGCATTGCTGCTGGGCTTTGCGCTGTTCTTTTTATTGAGCAATCTGGCCTTGCAATACGGCGCAGCGCGCTTGAAGGCAAGCACCACATCGCTGATCATGCTCAACGAAATTTTGATTGCTACGGCTTCTTCGGTGCTGCTCGGCGCATCGCAGTTATCCACCCGCATCGTGATTGGCGGAATGCTGATCATCGCTGCTGCTTTGTGGGCTGCGATGGACGAGTGAGATTTAAAAACCGAATACAAATTCGTAACGCAGAAAGCACAGAAGATACACAGAAAACACAGAAGAAATGCCAAACAAGACAGTTGCGACTTCATGCAAATCAAAAAACTCTTTTGTATTTTCTTTTCTGTGCTTTCTGCGTTACGAATTTTGTATTCAGAACTTCGCAAACCCACCTCAACTCAACCGCTGCACCCCCGCCAGCTCACACGCATACACCGCGTTGCGCAAAGCAGCAATCGCCTCATAGCGGGTGAAGCTGCGGCGCCAAGCGAGCACCACGCGGCGAGTGGGTGGCGTGCCGGAAAACGGGATGTAACGCACATACGGTTCTTCTTGCATCGCCTTGTTTGCTCTTTTTTTAATAGCACTCCGCGCAGTATTCTTCCCGGCTAGTGCCTCTTTTGGCACTGAAAGCTGTGGCACGACCGTCACGCCCATGCCTGCAGCCACCATGTGCTTGATGGTCTCAAGCGATGAGCCTTCGAAGCTTTTGCGGATGCCTTCTGCATCGCTGGAAAAGCGCGCAAACTCGGGGCACACCTCCAGCACATGATCGCGAAAGCAGTGGCCTGTGCCCAGCAGCAGCATAGTTTGCTTCTTGAGTTCTTCTGCGCTGATCTCGGTGTGGTTGCCCAGCTCATGCGTGCTGGGCACGGCCACCATGAAGGGCTCGTCATACAGCGGCGCAATGGCCAAGCCCGCATCAGGAAACGGCTCAGCGAGAATCGCGCAATCGATCTCGCCCATGCGCAGCATCTCCAGCAGCTTCACCGTGAAATTCTCTTGCAGCATCAGCGGCATTTGCGGTGTGCGCGCAATCACTTGGCGCACTAGAGCGGGCAGCAAATACGGGCCAATCGTGTAGATCACGCCGAGGCGCAAGCTGCCTGCCAGCGGATCTTTGCCGCGCTTGGCAATTTCTTTGATTTGCGAAGCTTGCTCGAGCACGCTCTGCGCTTGGCGCACGATTTCTTCGCCCAGCGGCGTGACGGTGACTTCATTGGCGCTGCGCTCAAACAGCTTCACATCCAATTCTTCTTCGAGCTTCTTAATTGACACGGAGAGCGTGGGCTGCGAGATGAAGCAGGCATCTGCTGCGCGGCCAAAATGCTTCTCGCGCGCGAGAGCTACGATGTATTTAAGCTCGGTGAGGGTCATGCGCTGATTTTGCAGCAAAACGCCGTTGCATGCGCTGCTACTGGACGTATCACATGCTGACACTGTGCAAGGAAAAACACCGCCCCACAAAGTTTGCTGCACATTCAAGCCACGGCATGTGCCGTGCTCTGAAAGTTTGTATGAGTCGATTTAACGCTTTGCCTTCTGCTTTGAAACTCGGTGTTCCCTTGCTGGCCGCTGCAGCGCTATCCGCCTGCGTGATCGTGCCGGTTGATCCGAAAACGGGGCGGCCTTATGAAAGCGCGCCACCTGTAGTCGTGGTGCAGCAGCAACCTGCACAAAGCGCGCCGCAGAGCAGTGCCCCGCAATGGACGGCGCTGAATGCGCGTATGTATCCCGTGAATGACATCGCGCGAACGGCCGGCCCGCTCGTAGCCACCGTGATTGATAACGGCACAGGCCGAGGCAGCTTCACACTCAATTACTTGGGTCAAAACCTGCAAGGCGATGCCACGCGCGTGGATCGCAACTACCCTGGCTTTGGCCAGATCATGAGCCAAGTGCAAGGCGGGCATGGCTGGGGTCAAGCCGCAGGGCAGCGCGGCATAGCGAACGCCGCCTCCAGCAGCTTGAGCATGCGCTGCGAATACCTCTTCACCGCGCCCGGGCAAGGAATTGGCGCTTGCTTAATCAGCGATGGCGCGAGGTTTCAGATTCACTTTGGCAATTGACATCAAGGCTGTCACGCGAATCGCAGGGGAATGAAAAAACAAGGGCGGGTACACCGCCCCTCTCACGCCAATACAGCGCTAAGTGCAATACCTGCAAATAAAGTAAAACCCAGCCAATGGTTTTGCTTGAAGGCTTTGAAGCAACCTTCGCGCGAGCGATGGCGGATGAGCTGCCAGTGCCAAAGTATTTGCGCTCCAGCCACGATCAATACTATTAAAACAATAGCACCCTGTGCAGATTTCATGCCGGCGACTAGCCAAAAAAGCATATAAATCACATAACACAGCATTACAAAAGCCACATCGAAGCGCCCCAAAGTGATGGCCGAGGTTTTCATGCCGATTTTCAGATCGTCATCCCGATCGACCATCGCGTACTCGGTGTCGTAGGCGAGCACCCAGAAGAGATTGCCGATGAGCAAAATCCACGCGAGGAGTGGCACGCGACCTTGTACAGCCGAGAGTGAATCGCCGCCTAGCACGGCGGCGAAGGCCATGGGTATGCCGAAGCTAAACGCCACGCCGAGCACGGCTTGTGGCATCGCTACGAAGCGTTTGGCAAAGGGGTAGGCAATCGCGATAGCGAGTGCCACGAATGACCATAGCACCGTGGCTAGATTGGTGGTGAGCACGAGGCCGAAAGCGGCCAGAGCGAGCACTGCGCCGAGCGCCAATGCCTCTTTTTTAGCAATGCGCCCACTCGTGACGGGTCGCCCGGCGGTGCGCTTCACATGCTTGTCGAAATCCGCATCAGCCACGTCGTTCACACAGCAGCCCGCGCTGCGCATGAGGATCGTGCCGAGTGTGAACACGATCAGCAGATGCCAGCCAGGAAAGCCACCTGCTGCGATCCACAATGCACCCAAACTCGGCCACAGCAGCAAGAGCCAACCCGCTGGGCGATTCCAGCGGATCAGATCAAGGTAGAGCGCTAGGCGATCACGCCACATGTTGCTGCCTGCATAGCACTACTAAATCAATAGCACTCCGCGCATATTTCATCCCGGCTAACTGCTTAAAAAGCTTTAAAAATCCGCTTAAAACGGAATATCGTCATCCATGTCGTCAAACCCGCTGCCTTGCTTGGCAGCCGCTGGTGCAGACGCAGGACGCGCTGCGGGTGGGCGCGATGCGGGTGCAGGTGCGCGCGAGTAACCGCCGCCGCCCTCATCCGGTGAGCCAGCGCCTTGGCGGCTGCCCAGCAATTGCATTTCGGTGGCGATGATGTCCACCGTGTTGCGCTCGATGCCGTCCTTGTCGGTGTACTTGCCGTATTTCAAGCGGCCTTCCACATACAGTGGCGCGCCTTTTTTCACATACTCGCCCACGATCTCGGCCAAACGGTCGAAAAACTGCACACGGTGCCACTGCGTATCTTCAATCGTTTCGCCAGAGGTTTTGTCTTTGCGCTTGCTGGTGGTCGCAATCGAGATATTGGCCACAGCCCCGCCCGAGGGCATATAACGAATCTCGGGATCGCGCCCGCAATTGCCCACCAAGATAACTTTGTTGACGGAGGCCATGTGTGTATTCCTTTTTCAGTGCGTGAAGATGGTTTTAAGTGCTTTGCCAGTTGGCTTGTGGATTATGCAGCAGGCGGCTGGACAGGGGTTAGCGGGCAAAGAATCGCAGGAACACAGAAAGCACAGAAATTACACAGAATTCACAGAAGGAATACCGAAAAAATCCAGATTTCCTTCTTGAATTTTTTCTGTGTCTTCTGTGCGAATTCTGTGCTTTCTGTGTTCCTCTTCAAACCCTAAGCCCGCCCACGCTGCCCAATAGGCTTCATGCCCCAAGCCGCTAGCAACCACAGCGTCATCAGCACCGCGCAGCCTATGAATAGCGCCTCAAATCCATAGTGCTTGGCCAGCCAACCGCCGCCAAAGCCACCGACAAAAAACCCGAGCGATTGCACGGTGTTGTACACACCGAGCGCCGCGCCTCTCGCATGCGCGGGCGCAACCCGCGAGGCCAGACTCGGCTGCGAAGCTTCCAGCGCATTGAAGCCCACGAAGAACACGAACAGCAAAGCCCCCAACAGCCACACGCTGGGCGACTGTTTGAGCGCCCACCACAGCCCGAGTTGCACCAGCAAAATCAGTCCCACACTGCCCAGCAGCGCCGCGCGCAGATAGCCGCGTGATTCCAGTGCAAACAAAGCGCCCATCAGCACGAATGACAGCAGCACCGCTGGCAAATACACCTGCCAATGGCTCGCCTTGTCCAGCCCGGCCTGCACCAGCATCACCGGCACGGCCACCCACATCGCCAGTTGCACTGCATGCAAGATGAATGCACCCAAATCCAAGCGCAGCAAATCTGCATGCGTGAGCACTTCTTTCAGGCCATGCAAGCGCGATACCGGGGAAGCAGCAAGAGGCGGCTCAGGCGGCACGCCCCACACCACCACGGCCATGCAGCCGATCACCAAAACCCCCGTGAGAACAAACAAGCCAGAAAGCCCAACTTGAGTCACCAGCCATGGCGCGAGCACCAGTGATAAAGCAAACATCAGCCCAATGCTCGCCCCCACCAGTGCCATCGCCTTGGTGCGCACTTCGTCGCGCGTCATATCGGCCAGCAGCGCCGTCACCGCAGCCGAGATCGCCCCCGCCCCTTGCAGCGAGCGCCCCGCAATCAGCCAAGGCAAAGTCGTGGCCATTGCCGCCATGAAGCTGCCCAAGGCAAAAATCACCAGCCCAATCAAAATCACTTTCTTGCGCCCAAACCGATCCGAGGCCATGCCAAACGGAATTTGCAACACGCCTTGCGTGAGCCCATAAATCCCCATCGCCAAGCCCACCAGCGCCGCATCATCGCCGCCGGGATACTTGGCAGCCTCCAGCGCAAACACCGGCAGCACCAGAAATAGCCCCAGCATCCGCATCGCAAAAATGCTCGCCAACGAAAAGGCCGCCCGGCGTTCAACAGGCAGCAGTGTGGTGGCGGGGGATTCAGTGGCGGGCAGGGCAGACATAGATAGCGCTGATACAAGCAGCGGGTATTGTCGTGCATCTGAGTTGATTTTCTGTCCAGCACACATCAGCACAAAGAAAGCTCGCAAACCAAGCGCATGCCAAAACCAGCCATTCGCGCTAAGATGCTCGGTTGCCTTGAAAGATCTCAACCTTGAATACCGAAACCGAAGGCCGCTATTTAGGCCAAGCTCTGCATACCCACATCAGCATTCGTGGGGCGCGCACGCACAACTTGAAGAATGTGGATTTGGATATTCCGCGCAACCAGCTCGTGGTGATCACGGGGCTGTCGGGTTCGGGCAAGTCGTCACTCGCGTTTGACACGCTGTACGCCGAGGGGCAGCGGCGGTATGTGGAGAGCTTGTCGGCCTATGCGCGGCAATTTTTGCAGCTCATGGACAAGCCGGATGTGGATGTGATTGAGGGCTTGTCGCCCGCAATCTCCATTGAGCAAAAAGCCACCAGCCACAATCCGCGCTCCACCGTGGGCACGGTGACGGAGATTCACGATTACCTGCGCTTACTATTCGCAAGAGCAGGAACGCCGTATTGCCCCGATCATTTGCAGCCACTGGCCGCGCAAACGGTGTCGCAAATGGTGGATGCGGTGCTGGCGCTGCCGGAAGACACCAAATTGCTGATCCTCGCGCCGATTGCGCGCGAGAAGAAGGGCGAGCATGCGCATGTGTTTGAAGACATGCAGGCGCAGGGCTATGTACGCTTTCGCGTCGATGGGCAAATGTTTGAGTTTGATGAGCTGCCCAAGCTCAAGAAAACTGAGAAGCACGATATTGATGTGGTGATTGATCGGCTCAAGGTCAAGGCCGAGATGAAGCAGCGGCTGGCCGAGAGCTTTGAAGCCGCGCTGCGCTTGGCCGAAGGCCGCGCGATTGCGATGGAGATGGACACTTTTGTCGAGCACCGCTTCAACGCGAAATTTGCTTGCCCTGTATGTGGTTTCACAGTGCCCGAGCTGGAGCCGCGCTTGTTTTCGTTCAACTCGCCCGTGGGTGCGTGCGAAACCTGTGATGGTTTGGGGCAAATGGAGTTTTTTGATCCAAGCCGCGTGGTGGCGTTTCCAACGTTGTCTCTCGCCAGCGGCGCAGTCAAGGGCTGGGACAGGCGCAGCGTGTATTACTTTGCGATGCTCGATTGCGTGGCCAAGCATTACAAGGTGGATATTGAAAAGCCGTTTGAAGAATTGCCTGTGGAGGTGCAGCATGTGATGTTGCAAGGCAGTGGCGAGGAAGAAATCGCTTTTAGCTACACGATGGAAACCGGTAACTTTGCAGGCAAGAAGATCAAGAAGAAGCATCCGTTTGAAGGCATCATCCCCAACATGACGCGGCGCTACCGCGAAACAGAATCAGCATTGGTGCGCGAAGATTTAGCCCGCTACCGCAACACCCAGCCTTGCACCAGCTGCGAGGGCACGCGCTTGAAGCGCGAGGCGCGCAATGTACGTATTGGGGAAGGTTTGCATGAAGGCGGCCAAGCGCGCACCATCAGCCAAATCGGCCACGCCACCTTGAGCGAGGCGCAAGCGTATTTTGAATCGCTCAAAATGACGGGTGCCAAGGCCGAGATTGCCAGCAAGGTGATCAAAGAGATTGCCTCGCGCCTGAAATTTTTGAACGATGTGGGTTTGTCATATCTCAGCCTCTCGCGTAGTGCTGAAACGCTCTCTGGCGGCGAATCGCAGCGCATTCGCTTGGCAAGCCAAATTGGCAGCGGGCTCACGGGCGTGATGTATGTGCTCGATGAGCCGAGCATTGGCCTGCATCAGCGCGATAACGATCGCTTGATCAGCACGCTCAAGCATCTGCGCAATTTGGGCAACAGCGTGATCGTGGTTGAGCATGATGAAGACATGATTCGCGCGGCGGATTATGTGGTGGACATTGGGCCGGGCGCAGGCATTCATGGCGGGTGCATCATTGCGCAGGGCACTGCGGCGCAGATTGAAGCCTCCGCTGAATCGCTCACCGGGCAATTCATGAGCGGCGCGCGGCAGATTGCCGTGCCGCTGCAGCGTGGCAAGTGGTTGCCTGTGCAGGTGAAAGCGCCTGTGGTTGCGCCCACGAAATCGCGCTATCCAGTTTCGGCTTTTAAAAAGAAAGAGCCCACCGTGAAAGCTGATGAAAAATTTCAGCTGCTGCGCGTCGTGAATGCTTCGGGCAACAACCTGAAAAACGTGAGCGTTGATTTCCCGGTCGGCCTGATGACTTGCGTGACTGGCGTATCCGGCTCGGGCAAATCCACCTTGGTGAACGACACGCTGCACAAAGCCGTCTCGCGCAGCCTGTATCGCAGCCACGATGAGCC
>JAYVJQ010000111.1:0-11356 GCA_043769055.1 Allobrachymonas sp. | reverse complement strand
GACAAGGGCAGCTTGCTGGGCAAGATCACCGTGCCGGAAAAAGTGGGGAATCTGACCTTTGGTGGCGCACAGCGCAATCAGCTCTACATCGTTGCCAGCACGTCGCTCTACAGAATTCAACTCAATACTCAAGGAAATAACTGACATGAGCAATTCAAGCAAAGAAGTATTGCTGCTCGTAGAAAAGTGTAGCCACTGCTTCAGCACGTATGACTTATCCACCCACCAACGCATCGCCAGTGTGGCCTTGCCGGATTTCCCGCATGAATTTGTCACTGACAGCAAGAATGAGTTTGCCTACGTCGGTCACTATGGTGTGGAGCATTCGGGTATTTCTGGTTCGGGGGGACATTCCATTTTCCAGATCGACATTCGTTCGTCTAAACTGGTACGAACAATAGACCTGTCTCCATTTAACCGCATCCATGGCTTGCAAATGGATGCACAAGACAGGTTGTATGTGCTGAGTGAAGAAAAGGCTGTCCTGGTCGTTCTAGAAAACCCAGCCACTGACACCGCAGCAAAACGAGCGATACCCAGTGGGGGCATTAAGAGCCATTTGTTTGCCTTGACGCGCGACGGACAAACGGCGTTTTGTATGAACTTGCTTTCGCACACGGTTACCAAGGTGCGCCCCTGGGATCCCTTGTTCACACCGCTTGCATGCCACCCAGGGAAAAAACCAGAGGGATACGCACTTTCTGCTGATGAAAAAACGCTCTACATCACCAATCGATGGAGCAATACGCTCGCAGCGATTGACGTTGAAACCATGCAGGTTCGCATGGAAGCGCCTTCGCGCGATGACGCAACACGTATGTACCTGTACCGAGATGGTCGTATCGTTGTGACCAACTACGGTGAGCGCAGTATCTCCGTGATTGATCCATCGAATTTGAGCGAGATTGCACATGTGCCCACAGGTGCGCGTGCCATTGCTTTGTCGTATCACCCGACCAAGCCAATTGCCTATGTCTCGCTAGACGATGACCGTGTGGGTATTTTTAACATGAGCCATCACACGTTTGAAGGCTACATACCCACTCAACGTGAGCCTGATGTGTCCAAAGTCGTACTCTTTTGAGCACTTCACTACCTTCTACAACCTAGGAACACCCAAGATGATTAGCAAAATACTTATTGGACTCTGCGTTGCAATGGTCACATCCATGGCTTCATCGCAAGTATGGCCCACGAAACCGTTGCGATTATTGGTGGGGGCTTCGCCTGGGGGTGGCACGGATGTGATGGCGCGTGCCGTAGCCGACAAACTGGCACCCGCGCTTAAGCAGCCCATCGCAGTAGAGAACAGACCAGGCGCATCAAACACACTGGCGGCGGACGTAACGGCTAAATCTACCGATGGTCATACGATGGTGATGGGCGTATCAACGGCACATGCCATCGCGCCACATCTCTTAAAACTCAGCTATGACAACGACCGTGATTTAGTGCCCGTGGTATTTGTGGGTGCAGTGCCTAATGTCTTAGTGGTCAATCCAAATCTTGGCGTGAACAGCGTGGTTGAACTTGTCAAATTGGCTAAATCGCAACCTGGTAAGTTGAACTATGCGTCTAGCGGCAGCGGTAGCACGCAACATATAGCTGCGGAATTATTCAAGGATGCGACGGGTACTTTCATCACACACATTCCTTACCGCGGCAGCTCTCCCGCTCTCATCGATTTGATGGGCGGGCAAGTTCAGATGAGCTTTGATACTTTAGCGTCGGTCATTGGGCACATTCGAAGCGGAAAAGTCAAAGCGCTGGCCGTTGCGGCTGCAAAAAGAAACCCGCAACTGCCCGACACACCCACCTTGGCTGAGTTGGGCATCAAAGGCGTGGAGATGAGTGCGTGGTATGGCATCTACATGCCCAGCGCGACCCCCAAACCGATACAACAGCAAGTCCATTCAGAAGTTAACAAACTTTTAACGCTTGCAGACACACGCATGCGGCTTGCAGCGGTGGGTTCAGATATCACCCCTATTTCTCAAGAAGAATTTGCGGCTTTTCATGCCCGTGAAAACAACCGTTATAGAGAAATTATCAAAAAGCGCAACATTAAATTGGACTAAGTAGAAATGAATCAAAATAGCTTGCCTGTTGTGGCGATAACACTGGGCGATCCTGCCGGCATTGGCTCAGAATTGATTGCCAAATTACTCTCGCGGACTAAGGTGTGTGACCAAGCAAACATCGTGCTGGTAGGAGACCCGTGGTTATGGGCTGAAGGTCAAAAAATCGCTGACACAGAGGTGTCAACGCTTAGTGTTGCGGACTTTGCGTCGGTAAGAGACCGAAAAGACTTTAGCAAGCCAGCTTTTTTATCAGTGCAAACTGTGCAGCCAGAGCAAGTGCATCGCGGTCGTGCTGAGCGTGCGGGCGGTGCCTCGGTGATCCAAATACTCAACCAATGTATGGATGCTGCGTTGCGCAAAGAAATTGATGCGATTTGCTTTGCACCGCTCAACAAACAGGCTATGAAGCTCGGCGGCTTAAAGCATGAAGATGAGTTGCACCACTTCGCAGAGTATTTGGGTGTAAAAGGCTATTTTTGTGAATTCAACACGCTGAATGGCTTGTGGACTTCGAGGATTTCGTCACATGTGCCGCTTGCAGATGTACCCAAATACATTGAAAAGAGTCGTATCGTTGCGGCATCAACATTGATCTATCGTTCCTTGCAAGCCAATGGCATCACTGCGCCTCGCGTCGCTGTTGCAGGCTTTAATCCACACAACGGAGATGGCGGCACCTGTGGCCGCGAAGAAATTGATGTGATTGCCCCAGCGGTTCAAGCACTCAACGATGCTGGTTTGTCCGTTGTGGGGCCTTACCCAGCCGACACAATCTTTCTCAAAGCCAAAGCAGGCGAGTTGGATGCCATCGTGACGATGTATCACGACCAAGGGCAGATCGCCATCAAGCTCATGGGCTTTTCGCAGGGTGTAACGGTGCAGGGTGGTTTGCCCATTCCCATTACCACGCCTGCTCACGGCACGGCCTATGACATTGCCGGCTTAGGCAAGGCCAATGTCGATGCCACGGCCAATGCTTTTGATATCGCCTGCCGAATGGGCTCGGCTTATCGTCAAGGTATTTCCCTGTTTGGCAACTAACACGCATTTATTCCTACTTTTAAAGAGAGAAGCCTCATGAAAATCAAAAGCGTTCGCGCCCGAGTATTCGAATGGAAGGGTAAAACTGTGCCTCCACAAGGCAACTTTTGCTCCAACGCGATGGATCTGGTTTACAACAACAACGCCAACGGTCATGCCACCGGCAAAGACACGATGAACACGTTTCGCTTCCACGGCTGGACTGTTGTGGAAGTTGAAACCGACAACGGCATCGTGGGATTGGGCAACGTGGCACTGGCGCCAAAAATTGCGAAAGCCATCATTGATGAGTATTTAACACCCTTGGTGATTGGTCAAGATCCATGGGACTACGAATATCTCAACCAGCGCATGTATCGCGCAACACATGCATGGGGGCGCAAAGGCGTGGGCATGGCGGCGATCTCCGCAATTGATATCGCCATATGGGATATCTTGGGCAAATCCGTCAATAAGCCCGTCTTCAAGTTACTTGGTGGCCGCACGAAAGAGAAAATTCCTTGCTACTACAGCAAGCTCTATCGTACTGACCTGAAAGAAATGCAGCTCGAGGCCAAGAAGTTTTTGGATCAAGGCTTTCGTGCATTCAAGATGCGTTTTGGCTACGGGCCTGCGCATGGTCAACAAGGTGTGGTAGAAAACCTTAAATCAGTGGAAGCTGTGCGCGAAGTGATCGGCTATGACAACGACTTGATGCTGGAATGCTACATGGGTTGGAATGTGGAATACGCGAAACGTATTCTGCCCAAACTAGAGAAATACCAGCCACGGTGGCTTGAAGAGCCAGTCATCGCTGACGACATCGATGGCTACGCAGAATTAAACCAACTCACCAGTATTCCGATTTCTGGCGGCGAACACGAATTCAGCTTGTATGGCTTCAAGCAGTTGCTCGATCGCAAAGCAGTCAGCGTGGTGCAATACGACACCAATCGTGTAGGCGGCATCACTATGGCGCACAAAATCAATGCGCTTTGTGAAGCCTATAGCGTGCCCGTCATTCCCCACGCAGGGCAGATGCACAACTATCACTTAACAATGAGCAGTCTGAACTGCCCGATCAGTGAATACTTTCCGATGTTTGATGTGGAAGTGGGCAATGAGTTGTTCTATTACATCTTCAGCGGTGAGCCTGTTGCGGAGAATGGTTTTCTCCAACTCGATGACAACACGCCAGGATTGGGCTTGTCGCTCAAAACAGAGTTTTTGGATCAATTCAACATCATCGAATAATCGCCATGTCGCAGCAATCTGTTCAACGCCCATTTCGCGGCGTATTCCCCGTTGTTCCCACCGTCTTCACTGAAGAGGGTGGGCTGGACTTAGCCGGCCAGTTGCGCAGTGTGGATTTTATGATCGACGCGGGCTCCACGGGCTTGTGCATTCTGGCCAACTGGTCAGAGCAATTCGTGTTGACCGATGATGAGCGTGAAATTTTGACGCGCACGATTCTTGAGCATGTGGCCGGGCGCGTACCTGTCATCGTCACGACCTCCCATTTCAGTACGCAAGTCTGCATCGCCCGTAGCCAACGGGCGCAATCAAAGGGTGCAGCGATGGTCATGGCCATGCCGCCCTACCACGGCGCTACGCTGCGCGTCTCAGAGCCATTAGTCTATGAATTCTTTGCTCGCTTGTCTGAATCAATTTCCATCCCGATCATGGTGCAAGACGCACCCATGTCGGGTACGCCCTTGTCCCCTGCCTTCTTGGTGAAGATGGCGCAAGAGTTGGCGCAAGTGAAGTACTTCAAGATAGAGACGGCTGGGGCGGCCAGCAAATTGCGCGAGCTGATTCGCTTGGGCGGCGCAGCGATTGAGGGCCCATGGGATGGCGAAGAAGGCGTTACCTTGTTGGCTGATTTGGATGCGGGTTGTACGGGTGCAATGACCGGGGGCGGTTTCCCTGATGGCATTCGGACAATTGTGGATGCGCATCTGCGCGGTGACCGTGAAGCGGCTGTTGCTGCATACGGCAGATGGTTGCCGCTCATCAACTTTGAGAACCGCCAAGGCGGGATTTTGACGACCAAGGCATTGTTGAAGGAAGGCGGAATTATTCATTGTGATGCGCCGCGTCATCCCTTCCCGTCGATGCACCCTGAAGTGCGCAAAGGATTGCTGGATGCTGCGCGCCGCCTTGATCCTTTGGTGCTGCGTTGGGCGAAATAAATCATGACAACACATTTGAATTACATCAATGGCGAATGGGTGGCAGGTATTGCTGCATCCGCCAACGTGAACCCTAGCAACTTAGCCGATATTGTGGGCGAGTATGCACTGGCAGATGCCGCGCAGGTGGACATGGCCGCACAAGCAGCTGCGAACGCTTTTCCAGCTTGGAGTATTTCGGGTATTCAAGCGCGTTCAGATGCTTTAGACAAAATTGGTAGCGAAATCTTGGCGCGTCGCAGTGAACTGGGCGCTTTGCTGTCTCGTGAAGAGGGCAAGACATTGCCTGAGGGCATCGGGGAAGTCACACGAGCTGGGCAAATTTTCAAGTTTTTCTCTGGTGAGTGCTTGCGCAGCGCCGGTCAATTGCTTCCGTCCGTGCGCCCCGGTATCGGCGTAGAAATCACGCGCGAGCCGGTCGGTGTGGTGGGCTTGATCACGCCTTGGAATTTTCCAATTGCGATTCCCGCTTGGAAGATTGCGCCTGCTTTGGCCTATGGTAACTGCGTGATCTTCAAGCCTGCCGATTTAGTGCCCGGCAGTGCTTGGGCTTTGACGGACATCATCAGCCGCGCTGGGTTGCCGACGGGTGTTTTCAATTTAGTCATGGGGCGTGGCAGCTCCATCGGTCAGGCCATGGTGGAGCATCCGAGCATCGGTGCGATCAGCTTCACAGGCTCGGTGGGGGTTGGCAAACGTATCGCGGCTGCATGTGTTGAGCGGCACAAAAAAGTGCAACTCGAAATGGGTGGGAAAAATCCCCAAGTCATTTTGGGCGATGCTGATTTGAGGCAGGCCGTTGAATTGTCGGTGCAATCGGCTTTTTACTCCACCGGGCAGCGTTGCACGGCTTCTAGCCGACTGATCGTGACTGAAGATATTCATGATGCTTTTGTTGAGGCCATGCAGGCGCGTATGGCGCAGATCAAAGTAGGCGATGCTTTACTGGCCGAAACCCACATCGGCCCTGTCGTATCTCAGCCGCAGCTAGAGCAAGATCTTGCCTACGTTGCCATTGCCAAGAGCGAAGGTGCTCAGCTCGTAGCCGGCGGACAGCGCACACAGTGCCACAGCCAAAGCGGCCATGAAGGCTACTTCATGACACCCACCTTATTCACGGAAACCTCTGCAACGATGCGCATTAGCAAAGAAGAAGTGTTTGGACCCGTGGCCAATGTGATTCGCGTGAAGAATTACGAAGAGGCGCTGGCCACTGCGAATGACACTGAGTTTGGCCTCTCAGCAGGGATTGCAACATCCAGTCTGAAATTAGCCACCCATTTCAAGCGCCATGCACAGGCTGGCATGGTCATGGTGAACTTGCCAACGGCAGGGGTTGACTACCACGTTCCTTTCGGTGGGCGCAAAGGCTCAAGTTACGGCCCTCGCGAGCAGGGGCAGTATGCACAAGAGTTTTACACCACCGTGAAAACGGCATACACACTTGCGTGATTGAGCACCTCCACACGGCATCATGGACTCCTTGCTTCACCTTCTTCGCTGGTTGCTGACCCCTCTTTCGGGTGCAGTTAGTCACGACATCGCGCCAGCCGTATATTGGCATGCGCGACTGATGGTGTTTGCATGGGGAGTTTGTTTGCCCATCGGCGCGTTAACTGCTCGCTACTTCAAAGTGACGCCCCAACAAGATTGGCCACGTGTACTCGATAACAAAGCATGGTGGCATCTGCATCGCTTTCTTCAATACAGTGGTGTCATTGCCATGACGATTGGTGTGTGGCTGGTATACAGCTCCGCACAACATTCATCATTGGCAAAGCAAGCTCACCAAATTATGGGGTGGATAGTGATCGGACTGGGCTGGCTCCAGGTTGCGGGTGGCATCTGGCGCGGCAGCAAAGGCGGCCCTACGGATGCACAAATTCGCGGCGATCACTACGACATGAGTCCTTGGCGTTGCGCATTTGAGCGACTCCACAAAAGCTTGGGCTGGGTGGCGATTCTGACTGCAATCCCAGTGACGCTTTTGGGGCTCTTGATCGCGGATGCACCTCGCTGGATGCTGATGTCATTGCTCGTATGGTGGACGGCACTTGCGTTGATTGCCATCCATTGGCAACGCAAAGGCGTTTGCCTAGATACCTATCAAGCGATCTGGGGCACAGACCCTGAAATGCCAGGCATGCAAAGACAACCTATCGGCTTAGGGGTGCAGCGGCATCAGCACAACCCTTGGCTCTCTACTCATTGATATCAAAACTAAATGGAACTCCTATGGCAGGTCTTGAATTAAACAATGTGGTCAAGCGCTTCGGCGATGTGACCGTGGTGCAGCAAATGACGCTTTCGGTCAACGAAGGCGAATTCGTGGTGCTGTTGGGCGAATCTGGCTGCGGCAAGAGCACCACTCTGCGCATGATTGCAGGCTTGGAAGAAGTCACAGAAGGCGATATCCGCATCGGCGGGCGTGACGTGACGCGGCTTGCGCCCATGGAGCGTGACATCGCGATGGTTTTTCAAAACTATGCGCTGTATCCGCACATGAATGTGGGTGAGAACATGTCCTTTTCATTGCGCTTAACGAATCGCCCCAAAGACGAGATTGAACGCAAAGTGCAGGCTGCAGCCAAAATTTTGAATATTGAGCATCTGCTTGCACGTAAGCCCAAGGAGCTGTCAGGCGGACAGCGTCAACGTGTGGCTATTGGCCGCTCAATTGTGCGCGAGCCGCAAGTGTTCTTGTTTGACGAGCCGCTCTCAAACCTTGATGCCAAGTTACGTGGCCATATGCGCGCCGAGCTGGCCATTTTGCATGAGCGTTTGGGTAAAACCACGGTCTACGTCACTCACGATCAAATTGAGGCGATGACCTTAGCTTCGCGCATTGTGATTTTTGACAAAGGACGCATTCAGCAGGTGGGCACACCCTCTCAAGTGTTTACCCAGCCTGCCAATCTTTTCGTTGCAGGTTTTATCGGCACCCCAACGATGAATTTCTTCAAGGCTAGAGCCAGTATGGAAGCGGGTCAATTGATGCTGCGCGGCGAAGGCTTTGCTTGGGCTGCCCCCGCTTGGCTAGCCGCGCAAGCGCCTCGGCCAGATCAGGCCTTGACACTTGGCATCAGGCCGCAAAGCTTAAGCGCCGTTCGCACTGACCCGCAATACCAACTCAGTCTACTGGTCGATGTTGTGGAGTACCTTGGCACGGAAAGTCAAATTGTTGGGCACATGAACACGCCCGGTGGGCAACGTGTCTCAGCGATTGTTCCTGGCAATGCGCAAGATCAACTTCACAAATCCTGTCATCTCAGCTTCCAGCCCGATGAGATGCATGTTTTCGATACCGAGACAGGCCTGAGCCTGCGTCCCATTTAATTTCTACCCTTTTTTAACGGAGACCACTATGCAACGTCGTGACTTTATTCAAAACTCTGCCATCACCGTCTTTGGCGCAGGCTTACCCCTCAGTGGCGCAATGGCGCAAAACCGGTATGCCAAATACGCGGGCCAAACCGTGGTGTTCAGCATCCCATCACATCCGCACTACGACGCGATGATGAAAATTTTGCCGCAATTCACCAAAGAGACTGGCATCAAGGTGGAGACAGATCGCTTGGCCATGGGCCGTATGAAAGAAAAGCAGCTGCTCGAAATGGCCAAACCGCAAGGCGACTATGACTTGGGTTGCTATGTGGTGATGTGGAAGGGTGAGTATGTTTCCAAAAATCTCATCCGCCCCTTGGAGCCGTTCTTCAAAAATGCAGCGTTGGCAGATCCTGCGTATGACATGAAGGACATCATTCCCATTTATCTAGAGAACCTCGGCTTGGTAGGCGGCCCTAAAGGTTATCTCGCAGGCCCAGGCGCGCAACTCTATGGCCTGCCCTATGGTGCTGAAACTTCTGTGTTGGCCTATCGGCGCGATATTTTTGCAAAGCACAATCTGCAACCGCCCACCAACTACACAGAATTCCGCCAACTGCTGCGCATCATCAAAGACAAAGAAGGTATTGGGGCACTGGCATCGCGCGGCCAAGCGGGTCACCAAGCTGTTCACGCATGGCTGCTTCACCTCAATCCATTGGGCGGCAGCGTGTTTGATGATCAATGGAAGGCACGCTTTAATGACAAGATCGGCGTTGAGGCCCTGAAATTCTTGCAGGAAGTCGTAGCCACTGGCCCCGCAGGCATCGCTGGCTACGGCCAAGGTGAAAGCAATACAGCATTTTTGCAAGGACAAGCTGCGATGTATCTGGACAGCACCTCCTTGGCGGGTCTGGTAAACGACCCCACTAAGAGCAAAGTTGTCGGCAACGTCAGTTGGGCTTTGCACCCGATGGGCACACGTCGCGCTTCACAGTCTGGAGGTTTAGGTCTTGCGATTGCCAAAAACGCAAAGAATGCCGACGCAGCCTTTTTGCTGATGCAATGGCTTACTTCTAAAGAACAGGACAAAGCGGTTACACGCGCAGGCGGAGCACCGATGCGCAACTCGACACTGGCCGATGCTGCCATCGTGCGTCAGTACCCAGAGTTCATCACGTTCAAAGAGGCATTGAAATACAGCAATCCCGATTGGCGTCCGATCATTCCAGTGTGGGACAAGATTAATGTGCAAGCACTCGGTGTAGGTATCTCTGAGGCTTTGACTGGCAAGAAAACAGCTGAGGCCGCGCTTAACGATCTCGTGCCGCAAGTCACTCAGATCATGCGCGAAGCAGGCTACAAGGTTTAAGGGAGTTACCATGCGCACACCTCGATGGGTTCCTGCTCTGTATTTGGGGCCAGCTGTATTGATCATGGTTGCAGCCTGTCTGTATCCAGTGATTTCTGCTTTTCAGTTGGGCTTATTTGATTGGAGTTTGGGAATTCCTTGGAGTGATGCGCGATGGGTTGGCTGGGACAATTTCGTCTCAGCCTTCACCAATCCCCGTGTTTGGTCTTCGCTGTGGACAACGCTTATTTTTGCCGCCGTTTGCGTGACTGCAGAGATGGTGTTGGGTATTGCTCTAGCGCTCGCGCTTGAGCGGCCTGTGCGCGGCACAGCGTTTTTCCGTACTTTGTTTATTTTGCCAATGATGATCGCGCCCATCGCGGTAGGCTTGGTGTGGCGCTACATTTTTGATGCGCAGTTTGGCCTTATCAATGCCATTCTTGGCTTGTTCAAAGTTGCGCCACTAGGCTGGCTGGCAGATCCGACCCTCGCATTCATTGCAATCGTCATTGCCGATATTTGGCAATGGACACCCTTTGTCTTCATCATGATGGTTGCAGCGCTTGCCAACGTAGACAGCGCAGTGATTGAAGCTTCCCGTATTGACGGGGCGAAATGGTGGCAAATGACTTTTCTCGTCAAACTGCCCATGATTGCACACGTGATTGCTATCACTTTGATGATGCGCTTGATCGATGCTTTCCGTGTGCTGGAAGTGGTTTATGTGCTGACTTTTGGCGGACCCGGTGACTCCACAGAAATTTTAGCCCTGCACATCTACAAAACGGCGTTCGTTGGCCAGCAGTTGGGCGTTGCAGCAGCAATTTCAGTATTGCTTCTTGTTGTAGTCGCATTACTGTCATGGGGCGCACTCCGGTTGTCTAACCCTCTCAAGAATGATCGCTGAATCACATCCAAGGCTAAACAAACATGAATCGATCACCTTTAGTTTCTACATTGCATTACACAATGCTGATTGGGCTGGCATTGCTGTGCATTGCACCCATCGCCGTCATTTTCACAACAAGCATGCGGGATCAAGTCAGTATTTTTGCTGAGCCGTTGAATTTTATTTTCACACCTACGCTGGAGAACTATCGCGCCGTTTTGCAAGAGGACAAGTTTGACCGCTACTTGCTCAACAGCTTGTTTGTCGGTGTCGTCTCCACCGTTATCACCTTGGTACTAGGCTGTATGGCGGCGTATGGGTTGGCGCGGTTTCGCTTTTTTGGCCGCACCACAATTGCTTACACCACGCTACTTCTTCGCACTGTGCCTTTGGCTGTCTTGGCCATACCTGTGTTCATGATTTGGAGCGAGTGGAAGCTGGTCAACAGTCTATGGGGATTGATCTTGCTTTACACCGCAGTGAATTTGCCGTTCACGAT
>JAYVJQ010000110.1:0-4984 GCA_043769055.1 Allobrachymonas sp. | reverse complement strand
ATTCGCATCAAAGCGTAAAAAGCTATCCACATTGGCAAACACCGCCGTGATGCGCCCCGCCAAGAGTTGGAGATCTCCCGATTGCAGCAATTGCAGGAGATCACTCAAAACGCAAGCACCTGAGTATTCATTGCCATGCACCAAAGCGCTGATGAGCACTTCAGGGCCTACGCCCTCGGCACAGAACTCCTGCACGAATCGCGCGGGGCTGTTCGCCCCTGATTGCCAGCGCCATATATCGGGCGGTGCAATCTCCACGGGATGCGGTGTAAAACTCTGCATCGCCATCAAGATTCCTTGATCTGCGCAAAATCCACAATGCGCTTGTAGTTGTCAATCTCACTCTTCTGAAAATCTGCCAGTTGCATGCCCGGTGCAAAGAACGAAGCGCCCGAAGCTTCGAGCTTGCTGCGCACATCAGCAGTGGCCAACGTTTCAGTCAATGCTTGTTGTAAGCGCTGCGTCACTGATGCGGGCATGTTTGCTGGCCCCCACAAGCCAAACCAGCTCGAAATCCTTACGCTCTTGAGCAAAGCATGCTCAGAGAGCGAGGGAATATCGGGCGCGGCTTTGGAGCGCTGGCCTTCTGTGATGCCAAGCGCCACCACCTTGCCACTCTTGATGTGCGGCATGCCACTGGAGAGCACGAACACGCCGAAATCCAGCTGCCCGCCAATCAAATCATTGGTGAGTGGCGCTACGCCGCGATACGGGATATGCACGAGGAATGATTTGGAGGATTCTTTGATCATCTCGCCCGCCAAATGCAGCGCCGTGCCCACGCCTGAAGAGCCATAGCTGTATTTGCCCGGGTTGGCTTTCACGAGCTTGAAAAACTCATCCAAATTCTTCACGCCCGATTTGGTGGAAGCCACCAGCACCATTGGTTGAGAAGCAATTAATCCTACGGGTGTGAAGCTGTTGATGCTGTCGTAGCGCACAGCGGGAGAAATGAGCTTGCTGATCGCCATTTCATTGTTGGCGCCCACCAGCAAGGTGTAGCCATCGGCTGTAGCGCTGGCTACTTTTTGCGCACCCAGCGTGCCACCAGCGCCGCCCACATTGTCAATCACTACCGTTGTGCCCAATTTCTTGGCCAGCTCAGCGCCTACTGTGCGTGCCGTTAAATCCGTGCTACCCCCGGGCGGATAACCCACCACGATGTTGATGGGCTTGCTACTTGGATAGCTCTGTGCATGCGCAGCACCCAATGTGCCAGCAGCCACGCCAGCGCCTGCCACTTGCAAGATGCGGCGACGGCTGATGGAAGAAGAAAATGAATACATGAAAGCTCCTAAAAAAATCAAGATATAGAACCACTGGCAATTGCACGCGTGACCACAGATTTCACCCGCGCTGTTTCAGCTCTGATGAAACTCGACAGCTGTGCAGGCGAGCCGCCATCGTTGCTGATGCCGCCTGCTTGCAGCTTTTGCCACACCGCCGGATCACGCAGCACCTCGCCCAATTCTTTGTTCAAGCGAATGATCATGGGCGTTGGTATTTTGGCCGGGCCAAATAAACCAAACCACACATTCATATCGTAACCCTTGAGCTTAGGATGCTCAGCCATTGCAGGCACATTGGGTGCAATGCGAGCGCGCTGAGCCGTGGTAACGGCCAATGCAATCGCTTTGCCAGATTCAATATGCGGCAGTGCAGAGGTGAGCACCGAGATGCTGAATTCAATATTGCCGCCCAGTAAATCCTGCACCTGCTGAGCCGCACCTCGGTAAGGCACATGGCGAATATTTGAGCCCGCAATCATGTTCAGCAGTTCACCCGAGATATGCAAAGGCGTGCCCACGCCCGAGGAGGCAAAGCTGTAGCGCTTAGGGTCTTGTTTAGATTTGGTGATGGCCTCGTCTAAGGTCTTCACACCTGCTTTGGGGCCAGCGAGCAGCACCATGGGGGTGATGCCAATCAAGCCGATATGGCTTAAATCAGTTTCACCGTTGTAGCGCACGGCAGAATTGAACAAGCGCGCAATCGAGATTTCGCTACCCGAGCCGAGCAACAGCGTGTAGCCATCGGGCGCAGCGTTGACCACCTTTTGCGCCGCAATCGTGCCGCCTGCCCCTGCGGCGTTTTCAATGATCACCGTAGCCCCCAAGCGCTTACCCAATGCATCGCCGATTGTGCGCGCCACCATGTCGGTGCTGCCGCCCGGTGGGTAGCCCACCAACAAAGTAATGGCTTTTCCTTGTGGCCAGGCTTGGGCAGAGGCGGCTGTCGAAACAATCATGCCGAGCAAGATAATGAAAGAGCGAATGAGTGACTGCATAAAAACTCCAAGTATGAGCTTGAGGAGCAGTATCGGCATGACAAGCCTTCGCGCGCATGCGCTTCACGCATACGCTCATGTGTCTTCAACTATCCGGACTAACCCGCGTGATGAGGTGTGTGCATCCACACGCGCTGCGCAATGCTGCTGGCGCTTTTGCGTGGGCGAAACAGGCGAAATTCAATGGGAATCGGCGCATCTTGCGCATGTGCCAACACCAATCGGCCCTGCGCTAAATCTTGATGCACCAAGCTGCGTGGCAACCAGCCCATGCCTGCGCCCTGCAAAGCCTGCTCGTGCAAAGACTCGGCAAAGTCTGCCTCAAACATCAGGTGCTGATGCCAAGGCTGTTTGGTAAGTTGTTGTTGTTGGCGCTGTAAGCCATCTTGCAGCACCTGAGCCAAAGCCAAGGTGGGTGTGTAGCCCAGCGTATTCACAGGATTCTTCGCCGTGCCCGGCAAGACGTGCAAAGGCTTGCCATTGCTCTGAGGTGCGCTCACAGCCACCAATTCATCGCGCCCAAAAGGCAGGCTCTCAAAGCTTGCATCATCGAGCACCAGCGGCAAGCGCGGGTGGGTGTAGGCGAGTAAAAAATCAGCCGCGCCTTGCTCCAGCGCCAACACACCCTCAAGGATCGAGCCCGTGAGCAGGCGCAGGCGGTAGTCACCTGCATCGCGCCGCGTTTGTGTGAACCATCCTGGCACAGCCGTGCGCGCCAAGGTGCGACCTGTGGCCAGCGTGACCCAGCCGGTATTGTCTTGGCGGCCTTGTAGGCGTGCGCGCAAGTCGCCGAGCGAGGAAACCGTTTGCCGCGAAATCGCCAGCAGCTCCTCGCCTGCCTCGGTGAGCGACAAAGGCACGGTGGCGCGATTGACCAAATCTGTACCGGCCCACATTTCCAGTGAGCGAATACGGCGCGAGAGTTGCGGTTGTGTGACGTGGCGAAGATCGGCGGCTTTGCTGAAGCTTTTCTCACGCGCGAGCGCGATGAAGTCTTCCAGCCATTTGTGGTCCATGGCTTACTCAGGCAAAGTAGCGTATTGCTTGGCTAGGCTCAAGAAAGCATCCAACTGCGGGTCGATACCCGTTTCTTCGCGCATGATCTCTGCCGCCTTGGGTGCTACGCTGGCTGCAAGCTTGGCATCGAGAAACAGCAGGCGCGAGCGGCGGGCCAGCACATCTTCCACCGTGCGGGCGTATTCATGGCGCGCAGCGTGGCGCACCATGGCTTCCGTCAAGCCGGGGCATAACTCATGTGTTGATCCGGGCAAGGCCAACACTTGCGCTGCATTGCTGCCATACATGTGCATGCCGGGCGCATCGCTGATACGCTTTTGCGTGGCTATCGAGCCCGCGAGCGGCAGCTTCACCGTGACTTCGCCTGCGCGGCGTGCGAGCAGGTTCGCATCAAACGCATGATCGAGCACATCTTCGGCCATCGCGCGGTAGGTCGTCCATTTGCCGCCTGTGACGGTGAGCAGGCCAGATTTGCTCACGAGGATGGTGTGTTCGCGCGAGAGCTTCTTGGTATGGCTACCGGAGGGGCCGTTACCAGCCCGGTCATCTTCATCGGGTGGCTTGACCAAGGGCCGCAAACCCACCCAGATGGATTTCACATCGCTGCGCTGGGGTGCGCGCGTGAGGTATTTGGCGGCTTCACCGAGGATGAAACCAGTGTCGTCTTTGAAGGCGGTAGGCTCGCGGGCGAGATCATCACGCGGGGAATCGGTTGTGCCCAAGATCAGCTTGCCAAGCCAAGGCACAATGAAGAGCACGCGACCGTCCGCTGTTTTGGGAATCAAAATTGCGTGGTCAGTGGGCAGAAATTCACGATCCACCACCAAATGCGTGCCTTGGCTGGGCGCAACCATTGCTTTGACGGGGCGCTTGGTTTGCTCACCGTCCATTTGGCGAAACTCATCCACCCACACGCCGGCTGCATTGATCACGCAACTGGCTTTGACGTTGTAGCTCTGCCCAGTTTCCTTGTCCTGCACATGCAGGCCCGTGACTTTGCCACCTTCATGAATCAATCCTGTCGCCGCGCAGTAGTTGATGAGCAATGCACCGCGTTGTACCGCTGTTTGCGCCAATGCCAGCGCGAGCCGCGCATCATCAAACTGACCATCCCAGTATTTCACGCCACCTGTCAAACCGCTCTCGCGTGCATTGGGAAGCAATTTCAAAGTCTCTTTGCGGCTTAAAAATTCTGTGCGCCCCAAGCCCGCTTTGCCAGCCAGCAAGTCATACATTTTCAGGCCAATGCCATAAAACGGCGCTTGCCACCACGCATAGCTGGGCATCACAAATGGCAGCGGCTGCGCAATATGCGGCGCATTGGCCAGCAGCGTGGTGCGCTCATGCAGCGCCTCGCGCACGAGGCTGATATTGCCCTGCGCCAAATAGCGCACGCCGCCGTGAACTAATTTTGTGGCACGCGATGAAGTCCCTTTGGCAAAATCGTGGCTTTCGAATAGCGCGACATGCAAGCCGCGTGCGGCGGCATCGAGCGCAACGCCCAAGCCCGTCGCGCCACCTCCGATGATGGCGATGTCAAAGGCGGGGCTTTGCTGGAGTTGTGTAAAAAGTTGGCTGCGGCTGTCGGTCATGGTCACACTGTACTCACTCTTTGGCCCAAGCTTGAGAGCGCGTCACCGCTTCATGCCAGCGGCTTAATTTGGCGCTGCGTTCTTGGCTGCT
>JAYVJQ010000109.1:0-2557 GCA_043769055.1 Allobrachymonas sp. | reverse complement strand
GCGATCATGGCTGAGGGCGGCATGAGTCGGCGCTTGGTGGCTTTCGCCAATGTGCTGGTGGGTTTTGTGCGCGGTGGTTTGTCGCTGGTGAACATTTTGGCCTCCACTTTCTTTGGCGCCATCTCCGGCTCCTCGTTGGCCGATACGGCATCAATCGGCTCGGTGATGATTCCAGAGATGGAGAAAAAAGGTTATCCGCGTGACTTTGCAACCGCCGTCACCGTGAGCGGCAGCGTGCAAGCGATATTGATTCCGCCCAGCCACAACGCGGTGATCTATTCATTGGCCGCTGGCGGCGGTGTGTCGATTGCAGCGCTTTTCTTAGCAGGCGTGTTGCCTGGTCTGCTGCTGGGTTTGACTCTGGCCATCATGTGCCTGTACATCGCCAAGAAGCGCAATTTTCCCAAAGGAGAAGTGATTCCGCTCAAGCAAGCTTTGAAGATTTGCGTCGATGCCCTGTGGGGCTTGACGACGATGGTGATTATTCTCGGCGGTATTCTGAGCGGCGTGTTCACCGCCACAGAATCGGCCTCAATTGCTGTAGTCTGGGCCTTCTTCGTCACGATGTTCATCTACCGTGACTACAAATGGAAAGATTTGCCCAAGCTCATGCACCGCACCGTCAAAACGCTGTGCATCGTCATGATCTTGATTGGCTTTGCCTCGGCGTTTGGCTACATCATGACACTCATGCAAATTCCACTGAAGATTACAACGATGTTCACGGAAATGTCGGATAACCGCTACGTGATTCTGTTTTACATCAATATTTTGCTGCTGATCTTGGGCACGTTGATGGACATGGCACCGCTCATTCTCATCATGACGCCCATCTTGCTGCCCGTGGTCAAATTACTTGGCGTTGACCCTGTGCATTTCGGCATGATCATGATGGTGAATTTGGGTATTGGCCTGCTCACACCTCCCGTGGGTGGCGTGCTCTTTGTGGGCGCGGCCATTGCCAAACTTCCGATTGAGCAGGTCACCAAAGCCTTGATGCCATTCTTTGGCGCGCTGCTGTTTGTGCTGGCAGCCGTCACCTATATTCCGGCGCTGTCCCTGTGGTTGCCGGGCTTGTTGCTTGCGAAATAAAGCAGCCTCTTCAAAGTTGGCAAATTCAATCGACAAAAGATATCCGATTGTCCTTTTCAATCAAAGGTATTGAAGCGAGCAATTGGACGCAAGCGCAAACGTCGGTTATGGTTCTAGTTCCTGAAACTTTATTCAGGGCAAACGTTTGTCAAATCTTTAGGAGAAACCTCATGGCAGCACTCAAAGGCTCCAAGACGGAAGATAACTTGAAAGCCGCCTTCGCAGGCGAATCACAAGCCAACCGTCGTTACCTGTACTTCGCAAACAAGGCCGATATTGAAGGTCAAAACGATGTGGCGGCACTGTTTCGCTCCACCGCTGAAGGCGAAACCGGCCACGCGCACGGTCACCTCGAGTGGCTCGAGCAGTGCGGCGACCCAGCCACCGGCCTGCCGATTGGCTCTAGCCGTCAAAACCTGGCCGCAGCAGTGGCTGGCGAGACGCACGAGTACACCGACATGTACCCCGGCATGGCCAAAACCGCCCGTGACGAAGGTCACGACGAAATCGCCGATTGGTTTGAAACCTTGGCTAAGGCCGAGCGTTCACACGCCAATCGTTATGCCAAAGCATTGGCAGAACTCGTCGATTGATGACGGAATGATTGCATCAGGCTTTGCCTGATGCATGACGAAATGACTGCTAGCGCCTAAACAGTCATTTCGTCATGCAAGCGCCGATGGCGCAAGCATCATGCGCCATAGGCGCGTCATCACATACCCGCGCACCCAGGAGAAAAAATATATGGCCAGAGAAGGCAGTCTAGAAGCCCCAACCCGTCACCCGATTGACTGGAAAGGCCCGGATTATTACAACGAAGAATCTACCTTCAAAGAGTTGGAGCGCATCTTCGACATTTGCCATGGCTGCCGCCGCTGCGTGAGCCTGTGCGGCTCGTTTCCTACGCTGTTTGATCTGGTGGACAACAGCAAGACCATGGAAGTCGATGGCGTTGATAAAAAAGATTATTGGAAGGTGATTGATCAGTGCTACTTGTGCGATCTTTGCTATCTGACCAAATGCCCTTACGTGCCCCCGCATGAGTGGAATTTAGATTTCCCGCACACCATGCTGCGCGCCAAGGCGATTAAGTTTAAAAAAGGTGAAGTCGGTATTGGCGAAAAGCTGTTGGCTTCGACCGATGTGCATGGCCAGTTTGCAGGTATTCCCATCGTGGTGCAAGCGGTCAATGCGGTGAACAAAACCAAGCCAGCGCGCGCTGTGATGGAAAGCACACTCGGCGTTCATAAAGATGCCTGGCTGCCCGAGCTGGCCACGAAGAAATTCCGCCCAACAGCGAAAAAGCTTGCCAAGCAATCCGATATCAGCAAAGCCGTGAGCGGCACACTCACCCCCGGCAAGGTTGCAGTTTTCGCTACCTGCTATGTGAACTACAACGAACCCGGTATCGGCCACGATTTGCTCAAAGTGCTCACGCACAACAACATTCCGTATGTGATTGTCG
>JAYVJQ010000108.1:0-8248 GCA_043769055.1 Allobrachymonas sp. | reverse complement strand
CGGGTGTGCTAAATTGGGTGGCGATTGCTGCAGTGGCGGCTGCCATGCTGGTCGATGCCTATTTCATGGCCGATCGCTTGGCCATCAAGCAGGGTTGGGCTTGGTTGCGCGGCGCAGCGCTTCAAACCAGCCAGAAAGAAGATCTTGCACTGGTGGCTTTGGTAACTTTCACTGCTGTAGTGTTCAACGTCGTCTCTGCCGTGTTTGTGGGTTTGTTGTTTGGTTTGATTTTGTTTGCCATGCGCAATGCAAAAACTCCGGTGCGCTACGTGTGGACGGGTGCACAACTGCACTCCAACTGCGCGCGAGGGCGCGGTGAAATCGCGGTGCTCGCCAGCCATGGAGACAAAATTCGGGTGTTGGAATTTGAAGGGGAACTTTTCTTTGGCAGTGTGGTGAGTTTGGACAAGCATTTGCGCGAATCTCTGGGTGGCGCATCAAGCGTGATTCTCGATTGGTCGCGTGTGCGCCATGTGGACAGCTCAATTGCCTTGCCGCTGGCACGCTGGCTGCGCTTGGCAGCTTCAGAGGACGTTATCACCTACCACGCAGGAGCAGGTTTGCAAGCTGGCAATGCAGCTAGCTTTTTGCAGCAACACTTTAAAAATACGCAACAGTTTCCAGATGTGGACCGTGCGCTCGAAGCGGCTGAATCAGCCATTATTGCCCGCTATGCAGCAAGCGGCACACATGAAACCACTCAACTATCAGACGCGTTACATGTTTTTCGTGGTCTCTCAGACAGTCAGCGCAGCTTGCTAGAGGCCGCGATGCCGCAGCGCCTGTTCAAAGGTGGTAGCAGCATCTTTAATGCAGGTGATCCCAGCGATCATTTGCTGATCGTGTTGCAAGGTTGCGCAGGTGTGATTGTTCAAGCTGAAGGTGGGCGCGAAATTCGTATCACCAGCGTGCGCCGAGGCGGTGTGTTGGGCGAGATCGGTTTTCTCGACCAAGCGCCGCGCTCGGCCCAAGTGCTGGCGCAAGAAGATGTATTGGCCGCCATTTTGAGCCGCGAGGCTTTTGATCGACTGCGCGAGAAAGAGCCAAGCATTGTGATGCAATTGCTCAGTAATCTCACCTTGGATTTATCAACCCGCCTGCGCCATACCAATAAGCTAGCAGTGGCCAGAGCGGTGAATGTTTAACTGACTTTGGCCTTGAGTTGGCGTATCAAGCTGCAATCAAGGCGGCATTTTTTTCGCGCACAAGCCTCTTGAGTTGAGGCACACAACTTCCGCAATTTGTGCCGCATTGCAGCTTGGCTTGTAAAGCGCCAAGTTGCTCTGTATCGCTGCCCTCGCTGCGAGCAAGGAAGCCCGTAATTTCTGACTCACTCACATTGAAGCAAGCGCAGACTTGATTACCTTTGCTTTGGATGGCGATAGGCGCTTTCGCACCGGGGGAAAGCAGGAGGCGACCATAGCTGGTGGCATCGAGCTCGTCTTGCAGCAAGGTTTTGATCCAAGCTTCAGCGCTCACATCACCGGCTAAAACAAAGCCTTGAAGCCTTGCATTGCCATCGGACATGCGCACCAAGCGTGCTGCGCGGCGCTGGCCGCGTTTTCTGTCTTCGTAGCGCAAGGTGTCTGATCCGCTGAGGCCAAGCAACGCTTCGATACGAGCGAGACTGTCATCTTCGGGTGCATAGGTAGCCGCTGCGCGAAACAAAATGCCCCGCTGTGTTGAGCTGCCGGGCGCATGATCTTCCCTGCCAAAGGACACGCAGCTGGAAAATTCAAAACGCGCCATCAACTCTTGCAATTGCGCGCGAGTACTGTGGCTGCTTGCCTCGGGCAGCCATGCCACCGCTAGCAAACTCCAAGGCAATTCTGCTTTGAGAATTTTGACGGCGGCGTGCTTCAATTCTGGCTGTTTGCTGATGGGGCAATAGCTGCTGGTGGTGATCGCGTTCACGCCGCTTATGCGTTCGCCAGTGCTGCTGCGTCCACTCAAAAATTCGCTTCCCCAATGCATGGCGATGAAAGCTTGCGTGACGTTGACCTCACTGCTGGCCTGTACGGGCAGCAAAATCGAGCCGCGCTTACTGGTCACATGCACGAGATCGCCTTCTTTCAAAAGGCGTCGCTGCATGTCTTGCGCGTTCATCTGCACCACGGGTTCGGGTACATGGCCAAAGAGGCGCCCTAGCGTGCCCGTGCGGCTCATGCCATGCCATTGGTCTCTGAGTCTTCCTGTCGTCAAGCTGAAGGGGTAGCGCGATTCGCGCGGCTCGGCAACGGGTTTGTAGGCGTGGGCGACGAATGTTGCTTTGCCATCAAGCGTGGGGTAGATGCCGTCTTCGTAGAGGCGTTGTTTGCCTTGGGTGTTACCGGCTTTGAATGGCCATTGCTGTGGTGCTTGATCGAGTAGGGCGTAGCTCAAACCTGAGATGTCTAAATCGCGGCCTGCAGTGGATGCTTTGTGTTCTTCCCAGATTTCTTCCGGGTTGATGTAATCGAGGAATGGCTTCTTCGCTTCGGTTGCAGAAATTGGGGTCGGGGAAATTGGGGTCAGAGCAGAATTTCGTTCGAGATTGTTGGTCTCCGTTGAGATGATCGTCCTGAATTCTGATCTGACCCCAATTTCCCCGCCCCCAGTTTCTTCGTTGGTGAGCTTGGGTGAAACTCCTAGTGTCACTAAGCGTTGAGCAAAGTCTTGGGTGATTTGCCAATCGTGGCGTGCTTCACCGGGGGCGGGTACGGCGGCGCGCACGCGGGTGATGCGGCGTTCGCTGTTGGTGACTGTGCCTTCTTTCTCGCCCCAGGTGGTGGCGGGCAGCAAAAGGTCGGCGTAGCGGGCGGTTTCGGTGTTGGCGAAGGCTTCTTGCAGTACCACGATTTCGCAGCGCTCCAAAGCGCGGCGCACGGTGGCTTGATCGGGCATGCTTTGCGCAGGGTTGGTGCAGGCAATCCACAGCGCTTTGATCTCGCCATCGGCAGCAGCCTGAAACATTTCCACAGCCGTTTTGCCGGGGGTGGAGGGCACGTCAGCCACACCCCACAGCGCAGCCACTTCAGCGCGATGCGCCGGGTTAGCCATGTCACGATGCGCACTGATGAGATTGGCCAAACCGCCCACCTCGCGCCCACCCATGGCATTGGGCTGGCCAGTAAGTGAGAACGGTCCAGCGCCGGGTTTGCCGATTTGCGCGGTGGCCAAGTGCAGATTAATGAGCGAGGCATTTTTCGCTGTGCCGCTGCTCGATTGGTTGAGGCCTTGGCAATAGAGGCTGAGGGTTGCAGCACTTGTGGCAAATAGTTTGGTCGCGGCGAATAAATCTTCTTTCTTGATGCCGCAAATTTGCGCCACATGCTCAGGGGTGTACTCACGCACGAGAGTTTTGAGTTCATCAAAGCCATTCGTATGCTTGGCGATGTAAGCGGTATCAATCCAACCTTCCCAGAGCATGATGTGCAGCATGCCATTGAAAAGCGCCACATCGGTGCCTGGCAAAAGCGGTAAATACAAATCAGCGATTTCAGCGGTATCGGTTTTCCTCGGATCAGCAAAAATAATTTTGAGATCAGGATTATTTTTCTTGGCTTCTTCAATGCGGCGAAACAAAATCGGATGCGCATAAGCCGTGTTGCTGCCGACGATGAAAATGCAACTGGCGTGGTTTACATCGTCGTAGCAAGCAGGCGGTGCATCTGCTCCCAGTGTTTGCTTGTAGCCCGCCACGGCGCTGCTCATGCACAGGCGCGAGTTGGTGTCGATGTTGTTCGTACCGATTTGGCCTTTGGCGAGCTTGTTAAATACGTAATAGTCTTCGGTGAGCAGCTGCCCTGAGATATAAAAACCCACCGAATCTGGCCCATGTTCTTGAATGATTTGAGCAAACGAAGTCGCAGCAAAATCTAAAGCGCTATCCCATGAGACCGGCTTGACCTTCTCGCTACGATGCTCGCGCCGCATCGGTTGCAGCAAGCGTGTTTGAAGGGTGATCGGCGCACTTGCCGTAAGCGCCAGCGTTGAGCCTTTGGTGCAGAGCTTGCCAAAATTAGCCGGATGATCCGGATCGCCACGTACACCCGTGATCTGCGAGCCAACACTTTCAATGATCACGCCGCAGCCCACGCCACAGTAGGGGCAGGTGCTTTTTGTCTCTTTCATTGCTGAAGATTAAACAAGCGCTGTGCGGCGCGCAGGTCCAGCAATAGGGCGCTCTTCATTGATTGCATGGCTCGCAAGTTCAGCGCTGTCTAAATACACTTCTCCATCTCTGACCTGTACTGCAAATTTCGGCGTGCAGCCCTCATCAGGTGCTTTGGCGCAACCATCAGCCAAGCCAATGTTCCAGTTGTGCAGTGGGCAAGCCACCGATGTGCCATGCACGATGCCTTGGGACAATGGGCCGCCTTTATGGGGACAGCGATCCAGCAGGGCGAAGACTTGGTCCTCGCCATTACGAAACACCGCCACATCAATGCCTTCCGCGCGCTGCACGCGGCGCGATCCAAGCACGGGGATGTCGGTGACGAGGCAGATTTTTTTCCAGTTGTTCATGAGCTAAAGATCAAAATTATTCTGTACGTAGATTCAGAGGAACACAAAAAACACAGAAGTCGCACAGAAAACACAGAATTTTCTTGGCATTCTTTCTGTGAATTCTGTGTAATTTCTGTGCTTTCTGTGTTCCGTATTCAGGTATCGCCGTTTAAGCCGCCAAAGCCTCAAACTGCCGTGTATCCACAGCCGCTTTGTCGAACTCAAACCAAGGATCAGGTTCGCCATCCAAAGCGAATTGCAGGCGCTCCCATAAAGCCTTGCGGCCTTCGTGATCGTCCAGTATTTTCTTTTTCACGTAATCCAAGCCCACGCGCGAGACGTAATGCACGGTGCGCTCCAGATACCAGCCTTCTTGGCGATACAGCTCACAAAATGCGCCTGTGTATTCCAGCACTTCCGCCGGCGTTTTAAGCTTGGTGAAGAAATGCGCTACTTCGGTTTTGATGCCGCCATTGCCAGCGATATACATTTCCCAGCCGCTGTCGACCCCGATGATGCCCACATCTTTGATGCCTGCTTCAGCGCAATTGCGCGGGCAGCCGCTGACGGCGAATTTCACTTTGTGCGGGGCATACATGCGCCACATCGCGCGCTCTAAATCTTTGCCCATTTGCGTGGAATCTTGCGTGCCCATGCGGCACCATTCGCTGCCCACGCAGGTTTTTACCGTGCGCAGTGCTTTGGCATAGGCGTGGCCAGAAGGCATGCCGATGTCTTTCCACACATTGACCAAATCTTCTTTTTTCACGCCGAGCAGATCGATTCGCTGCCCGCCTGTGACTTTCACCGTAGGGATCTTGTATTTATCCACTGCATTAGCAATACGGCGCAGCTCATCAGCCGTCGTTTCACCGCCCCACATGCGTGGGATCACGCTGTACGTACCGTCTTTTTGAATGTTGGCATGCGAGCGCTCGTTGATGAAGCGGCTTTGTGGATCGTCTTTGGCTTCTTTGGGCCAAGAAGAGGTAACGTAATAGTTCAGAGCAGGGCGGCAGCTGGAGCAGCCGTTGGGCGTTTTCCATTCCATGAACTGCATGACGCTGCCAATCGTAAGTAATTTATTCTCACGAATCGAATCTCGCACCGCTTGATGGCCATGATCCGTGCAGCCGCACATGGCTTTGAGCTTGGGCGTGGCCGAGTAATCGCCACCCGCAGTGAACATCAAAATTTGCTCGACCAAACCCGTGCATGAGCCGCAGGATGCGCTGGCCTTGGTGTGCTTTTTCACTTCATCTAAAGTGAACAAACCTTTTTCACGAATTGCTTTACAGATCGTGCCCTTGGTTACGCCATTGCAGCCGCAAACTTCATCGCTATCCGCCATGCTGGCCGCTTTGGTGTGGCCTTGGTGGCCCACATCACCAATGCCGTTGTTAATTGCAGCTTCGCCAAACATCAGCTTGTCACGAATTTCACTCACATTTTTGCCATCGCGCAGTAGTTTGAAATAGTAGCTACCATCCACCGTGTCGCCATACAAGCATGCGCCCACAAGCACATCGTCTTTGAGCACGAGCTTTTTGTACACGCCACCGAACGGATCGCTCATCACGATGTCCTCGTAACCCTCGCCGCCTGTGAAGTTGCCAGCGCTGAACAAATCAATGCCCGTGACTTTGAGCTTGGTGGAGGTGAGCGAGCCCTGATAGCGCCCAATACCAAACTGTGCGAGATGGTTGGCTGCTACTTTGGCTTGCTCAAACAAAGGTGCAACCAAGCCATACGCAATACCGCGATGCGCAGCGCATTCGCCCACGCTGTAAATTCGCGCATCAGTCACGGTTTGCATGGTGTCGTTCACCACAATGCCTTTGTCGCAATGCAATCGCATGCTTTGCGCCAGCTCCACATTCGGGCGAATGCCAACTGCCATCACCACCAAATCGGCAGGAATTTCTTTGCCGTCTTTGAACTTCAAAGCCATGACACGGCCATCTTTATCAGGAATGAGTTCCTGCGTTTGCGCGCCCATCATGAACGACAGGCCGCGATCTTCCAGCGATTTGCGCAGCAGGCCGCCCGCTACATCATCGAGCTGGCGCTCCATGAGCCAAGGCATCACATGAATCACCGTCACGTCCATGCCGCGTAGCATCAGGCCATTAGCCGCCTCCAAGCCGAGCAAGCCACCGCCAATGACCACGGCTTTTTTGTATTTCTTGGCTGCATCAATCATTGCGTTGGTGTCTGCAATGTCGCGGTAAGCAATCACACCTTTCAAATCTTTACCGGGCACAGGCAGGATGAAGGGATTGGAGCCGGTACACATGAGCAAGCGGTCGTATTCCGCTTCTGTGCCATCGTCAGCGAGTACGATGCGTTTGACGCGATCTACTTTCACCACTTTCTTGCCAGCATGAAGTGTGATGTTGTTCTCTTTGTACCAATCCCAGCTGTTGAGCACGATTTCATCGAGCGTTTGCTCGCCCGCAAGCACGGGGCTGAGCAAAATGCGGTTGTAATTGGGGTGAGGCTCAGCGCCAAACACGGTCACGTCATACAGTTCAGGCGCAATTTTCAGCAGCTCTTCAATGGTGCGCACCCCTGCCATACCGTTGCCCACCATCACCAGTTTCGATTTTTTCACGCCTAACCTCCGAGTAATTCAACACGAATTTGCAAGTGCCGTGCCAACGCTGTTTTGCGTTGTCGCACTGATTTGGTGCTTTGATGAAGCTTCCGACTCAAGAGCCCCACTTGCTGAGACAATCTGCACCATGAATGAACCCATCCGTTTGGCCAAGCGCCTATCTCACCTGTTCAATTGCTCGCGCAGTCAAGCTGAGCAATACATCGAAGGTGGCTGGGTCAAGGTCAACGGGCGGGTAGAGGAGAGCCCACAATTCAAGGTGACGAATGAAGTCATCGAGCTAGACCCCAAGGCCACGCTGCTTGAGACTGTGCCCATGACGATACTGCTGCACAAGCCCGCTGATTACAGCTGGGGTGATGGCCCACGGCCAGCGGGCGATCTGCTGGAGCAGGGCAATCGCAGCACATTAGATGCAACAGGGGTGCGCCTGCTCCAGCGTCATTTGAAAAATCAAATCAGCGTCACGCCGCTTGAAATCAAGGCGACAGGTTTGCTGGTGTTCACCCAAGATTTTCGGATTGAGCGCAAACTATGGAGCGATGCTTACCTCCTGGAGACGGAAATCATTGTGGATGTGGCGGGGCAGGTGCCAGAGGAAACCTTGATTGAGCTGAACCGCCCTTTGATGCGCCAAGATCGCCCCGTGCTCTTGGCCAAAATCGCGCTCAGCCGTAGCAACGAGAAAAGCACGGGCCTGCGCTTTGCCATCAAAGGCGGTGAGCCGGGCAGTATTGCCACTCTATGCGAGCACCATGGCCTACAGATAGAGGGCATGAAGCGCATTCGCGTAGGTCGTGTGCCGTTGGCCGATCTGGCCGTCGGTCAATGGCGCTTCTTGAGTCAACATGAGCGGTTTTGATGCTGATGGGCGCAGCGCTCTAACTCAGGGCACGAAACTTGCCTAAACTGGTGCATGGCCTTTGAAATTGATATTGGATTCACTTCGTTGACGGGCAAAAAGCTCATCAATGAAGATTTCTGCGCGGCAATGCTGCCCGAGGCTGGGCGCGAAGGCTTTGGTGCGATTTGTGCCATTGCAGATGGCGTAAGCACCGGCGGCAAGGGCAAAGAAGCGGCGCAAACGACGGTGATGAGCCTCGTGCAAGATTATTTCGGCACGCGCGAGACGTGGGATACGAC
>JAYVJQ010000107.1:0-5866 GCA_043769055.1 Allobrachymonas sp. | reverse complement strand
AATCCCTGCGGCTCATCAACCATGGCTACAAGCCTGATGAAATTGCGCAAATCCTCAAGCTGCCTGCTGCATTGGAGCAAGACTGGGCGCTGCGCGGCTACTACGGCACCTTGAGTCACAACGCCAGAGCTGTGTACCAAAAATACATGGGCTGGTACGATGCCAACCCAGCCAATTTGCAGCCGCTGCCGCCCGTTGAAGCGGCGCAAAAAGCCGTTGAATACATGGGCGGAGCTACAGCAGCCATTGAGCGTGCCAAAGCCGACTTTGCCAAAGGCAACTACCGTTGGGTAGCCAGTGTGATGAATCAGGTGGTGTTTGCCGACCCATCGAATCAAGCGGCGCGCGCGCTGGGTGCAGACGCGCTAGAGCAGCTCGGTTTTCAGGCCGAAGCAGCCACTTGGCGAAATGCCTATTTGTTTGGCGCGCAAGAGCTGCGGCAAGGCATGAGCAAGGCCAAACCGCGCGCGATACCGCCTGATTTGATGCGCTCCTTGCCGATGGATTTGGTATTTGACTCGATGGGCACACGCTTAAACGCGCCCAAGGCAGAGGGCAAAAAAATGCTGGTGCACTGGAAGCTCAGCAACCCAGCTGAGCAATATGTGCTGAGATTGCACAACTCCGCCTTGACGCACGACAAAGGCGCACCTACAGAGCTTGTGGATGCCACGGTGTCACTTGACCGTGACACTTGGAATGCGATTGCCTTAAAAGAACTCGGCTTTCCCAGAGCCTTGGTAACGGGTAAAGTCAAAGTCGAGGGGTCTCTGACCAAAGTCATTGAGCTATTTGGTTTGCTGGACGATTTCACACCCGATTTTGAAGTGATAGAGCCTCTGAAAAAGCAGCGATAAGGTTGATGACGCAGGCTACAGCCGAAATATTCGCAGCAAAGCGCTGGGTGATTGGCTGATTGGCTGATCGCTTAAGAGGAGTCCTTATAACTTTTGATCAGCTTCGCATTCAAGCCGTATTTTCAAGCATATATCGCTGTTAGCCGGCATAGAATATGCGTTGAGTGCTATCAAATAAGAAGTATCGAACTGCTTGAAATTACGCCGCGTCGAGCTTAAATAGCCCGGGTCGTAATGCAGCTCTAGCAGTTCGCGCACCACGGGAGCGACATCGCCAGCCTTGATTTGACTTTGCCAGCGGTTGATCACTTCATGGCCGCGCAGATCGCGCAGCACGTCCAGGCGCTCGCAGAAAAATGTGGGGTCTTTGACGAAAAAATCGTAGTCTTCGAGTAGCAGCTTCACGCGCTCTTCAATGGGCAGCTCCACGCGCGCGCAGGGGCTTGCGCGCATGGCGGTCATCAGCTCATCGGGGATGCTCACGTTGCCGACTTTTTTGCTCTCGCTTTCTGCCCACACGGTGCGCGAAGCATCAAGCTGGCGCAGGGCATGCCAGATGCGCATGTCGAATTGCTTTTGGCTGGGCTGGGGCTTGCCGGGGATCAAGCCCAGCACGGAGCTGCGGTGTTCGGCCAATTCTTCTAAATCCAGTACTTGCGCGCCCTCGCGCGCCAGCCCTTGCAGCAGGCGCGTTTTGCCGCTGCCGGTGGGCCCGCAGATGATGCGGTAGTTAAATTGCGTGGAAAGGCGCGCAATGTCTTGTACGACAGCTGCGCGAAAGGCTTTGTAGCCGCCTTCAATGAGCGTGACTTCAAAGCCAATCTCTGAGAGGATCAGCGCGAGCGAGCCGCTTCGCTTGCCGCCGCGCCAGCAGTAAATCAAAGGTTTCCAGTTTTTGGGCAGCGCAATCACTTCGCGCTCGATGTGTGCTGCAATATTCTTCGCAGCCAGTGCCGCGCCGCGCTTTTTGGCTTCAAATGCGTTGACCTGTACATATTCGGTGCCAATTTGCTCGCGCTGCGCATCGTTCAATGTAGGCCAGTTGGCAGCGCCGGGCAAGCGGTCAAGTGCGTATTCGCTTTCGCTGCGGGCATCAATGATGGCGCTGAAACTCTCCAAGCTTCCAAGCGCATCTTCAGCGCTGATTTTTTTGAGTGGCATTAGAGGATTTTCTTCAAGGCGGGCCACAGATTGTCGAGCATGATGGGGTGCGCCTCTTCTTTGGGGTGAATGCGATCCGCTTGAAAGAGCTTCAATGCATCCACGCCATCGGCCACGCCTTTGAGAAAGAAAGGCACGAGCGGCACTTTGCGCGCCTTGGCCACATTCTCAAAGGCCGCTGCAAATTTGGCCGAATAATCCGCGCCATAGTTGGGCGGCACTTGCATGCCCAGCAGCAATACTTTTGCGCCGATCTTCTGCGCAGCTTCGGTCATCGCGCTCAAGTTAGCTTCGGTCATCGACAGCGGCAGGCCGCGCAATGCATCATTACCACCTAATTCGATCACCACATGCGTGGGTTTGTGTTGCACGAGCAGGGCGGCGATACGCGAGCGTCCGCCCGAGGTGGTGTCGCCGCTAATACTGGCGTTGACTATTTTTGCTGTGATCTTCTCAGCGGCCAAGCGCTTTTCAAGCAGCGCCACCCAGCCGGTGCCTCGGCGCAGGCCGTATTCGGCGCTGAGCGAATCGCCGATCACTACAATGGTTTTTGGCTTGCTCTGCGCCTGCGCGAGCGGGAAAAGCCCCCCAGCGCCCAAGGCACAAGCCAACACGTTAAAGTGTCGTCTGTTCACACCAGCTAAATAACGATTCATGTCTGATCCCATCATCTCCGTGGAGCACGTCTTCAAAAGCGTGACGGACTCCGCCGGCACCCTTGATATTTTGCGCGATATTGACTTTACTGTGCCAACCGGCCAAAGCGTGTCAATAGTCGGTGCATCCGGCTCGGGCAAAAGCACGCTGCTCTCCATCATCGCAGGCTTAGATACGCCCACAAGAGGCACAGTCAAGCTCGCGGGGCAAGATATTTTTGCCTTTGGCGAGGATGATCGCGCTGCTTGGCGTGCTCAGAAGGTGGGCTTTGTGTTTCAAAGTTTTCAATTGCTGGGCAATTTGACGGCTTTGGAGAACGTGATGCTGCCCTTGGAGCTGGCAGGCCGCAAAGATGCGCGGGCCAAAGCCACCGAGATTTTGCAGCGCGTGGGCCTCTCGGAGCGCTTGAATCACTACCCTAAGGTGATGAGCGGCGGCGAGCAGCAGCGTGTTGCGCTGGCTCGTGCCTTCGTGGTCGAACCCGCTGTGCTGCTTGCCGATGAGCCCACAGGCAGCCTCGACTTTGCCACCGGCGAGATCGTGATGAAGCTCATGTTTGACCTGAATGCCGAGCGTGGCACAACCTTGGTGCTCGTAACGCATGACCGCGCCATTGCCCAGCAATGCCAGCAAAAAATCGTGATCGAGGCCGGGCGGATTGCTGCTTGAAGGGTGGGCTAGGGTAAACCTAGACTTTTTTCCTAGAGTTCCCAGAGCGAACTGCCTAGAATGGTGCATTGCAGCAAGATGAGCTGCATCTCATCACTCGCCGTAGCGACTAGGAGTTAGATTTTGGTTACGCAGAAAAAAAGCACCGCCTCCGCAGACTCCAGCGCATCATCCGCAGCGCCCAAAGCCCTGCGCATCATTAAAAAATACCCCAATCGCCGCCTCTACGACACCACCAGCTCGGCCTACATCACGCTGGCCGAAGTTAAGCAGCTCGTGGTCGATGCCAAGCCATTCGCCGTGCGCGATGCCAAAACCAGCGAAGACCTCACCCGCTCCATCCTCTTACAAATCATCTTAGAAGAAGAAACCGGCGGCGTGCCGATGTTTTCAGAAGCCGCGCTGGCCAACATGATCCGCTTTTATGGCAACACCATGCAAGGCTTCTTGGGGCAAATGCTAGAGAAAAACATGCAAAGCTTCATCGACATGCAAGCCAAATTTGGCCAAGGTATGCCCACGATGCCCGGCATGCCAGCGATGCCTTCTATGCCCAATGTGGCGGGCATCGGCATGATGAGCGGCTTCATGGAGCAAAGCCAAGCCATGGCAGCGCAGATGCAAGAGCAAATGATGGCGGCGTTTGGAGTGAAGCGCTGAGGGCCATCAGCGCTGCATCTGAGACAATAGCGGTATGACCGCTGCAACCCTTGAAAAACCTCTCTCCCGCATTCCTAAAGTCGGCTTCGTGAGCCTCGGCTGCCCGAAGGCGCTGACTGATTCTGAGTTGATCCTCACGCAGCTCGCTGCTGAGGGCTATGAAACCAGCAAGACGTTTGAAGGCGCAGATTTGGTGATTGTGAACACCTGCGGCTTTATTGACGATGCGGTGAAGGAAAGCTTGGACACGATTGGCGAGGCGCTGGCGGTGAACGGAAAAGTGATCGTCACGGGCTGCTTGGGTGCTAAAACGGTGGATGGCGGTGTGGATCAGGATGCTATGAGTTCAATAGCACTCCGCGCATATTTTATGCCGGGTAGTGAGCTAAAAGGCTCTAAAAATGCTTCAGAAAACCTTGTGCGCAGCATTCACCCCAGCGTGCTCGCCGTCACAGGCCCGCATGCCACACAAGAGGTGATGGATGCGGTGCACAAGCATTTGCCCAAGCCACACGATCCTTTTATCGATCTCGTCCCGAAAAGCCGTGAAAACGCCGGTGCAGGTATTCCCGGCGTGGGCATCAAGCTGACTCCCAAGCATTACGCGTATTTAAAAATCAGCGAAGGCTGCAATCACCGCTGCACCTTTTGCATCATCCCCAGCATGCGCGGTGATTTGGTGAGCCGCCCGGTGGGCGATGTGTTGAAAGAGGCGAAGGCGCTGTTTGAAGGCGGCGTGCGCGAGCTGCTGGTGATCAGCCAAGATACGTCGGCCTATGGCGTGGATGTGAAATACCGCACGGGCTTTTTCGATGGTAAGCCGGTGAAGACGCGCATGTTTGAGCTATGCGAAGAGCTTTCCAAACTCGCTGAGCCCTTCGGCGCATGGATTCGCCTGCATTATGTATACCCCTATCCGCATGTGGACGAGATCGTGCCGCTGATGGCCACGGGGCGCATCTTGCCGTATCTCGATGTGCCGTTTCAGCACAGTCACCCCGATGTTTTGAAGCGCATGAAGCGCCCCGCCAGCGGCGAGAAAAACCTCGAGCGCATCCAGCGTTGGCGAGAGATTTGCCCCGAGATTGTGATTCGCTCCACCTTCATAGCCGGCTTTCCGGGCGAGACGGAAGAGGAATTTGCGCATCTGCTCGATTTTTTGAAAGAAGCCAAAATCGACCGCGCAGGTTGCTTTGCCTACAGCCCCGTCAAAGGCGCTGCAGCCAACGATATTGAAGGCATGTTGCCTCAGGAATTAAGAGAAGAGCGCCGCGCCCGCTTCATGGCGGTGGCCGAGCAAGTTTCAGCCGATAAACTCAAAAGCCGCATCGGCATGACGATGCAAGTGCTGGTGGACCACGCACCTGCTCTGGGCAAAAAAGGCGGTAAAGGCAGAAGCTACGCCGATGCGCCCGAGATCGACGGCATCGTGCATCTGCTACCGCCTGAGAAGATCAGCAAGCAACTCAAAGTAGGCGAGTTCACGGCAGCGCGCATTGTAGGCACGCAAGGGCATGATTTGGTGGCTGTGCCGGTTTGATCTTTGAAGCTTTTTGGGCAGGTAGCCGGCATAGAATATGCGCGGAGTGCTATTGTTTTAGTAGTTGACTTAGCCACAGATGATCAAGGTGGCATCCTATACGGTTGGATGAAATAAAACCTAAGCGCATTTAGGTTAAACTCCAGTCATGCCAACTATTTTGATCTACCGTGGTCTGCGGGTCATGATTTACACCAACGACCATGCCCCACCGCATGTCCATGTTCTGGGGCCAGATCAGGAGGCTCGCTTTGATCTGTTTTGCGATCTGGGACAAGTTGGATTCAAAGACGGCGTTGGCTTCTCATGGAAGCAGATCAAC
>JAYVJQ010000106.1:0-10599 GCA_043769055.1 Allobrachymonas sp. | reverse complement strand
CGTATGGCTGCTTGGCTTGAGCCTCGCTTGCCTGTTGGCACGCGCATTCTTTGCAGCCCTGCACTGCGCTGCGAAGGCACAGTCGCTTATCTAGGCCGCAAATACAAGCTCTGCGATGAACTGCTGCCCACAAGCTCATTGCAGGACATGCTCAAACTCATCAACTGGCCTGACCGCGACACGCCTACCCTATTGGTTGGCCACCAGCCCGTGTTGGGTGAATTGATTGCGCGCTTACTCGGCACCCATGCCAAAGAGCAATCCGTGCGCAAAGGCGGCTTATGGTGGCTGCGCAGCCGCATGCGAGAAGGCCAATTGCAAACCATAACGCATTGCGTCATGGGGCCTGAGTTGCTCTGATTGCCTTCAATCCGACGAAACGCTCAAGCTCCAACTCGTCTTAAGCCACGCCTGCACCTCTTGGGCCAGCAAATGCGCAGATTGCGGAAAGCGCTTGATCCAGTCGGCTGAATACGACAATTCAAACGACATATTTTTTGGGTTGCATTGCAAGCGCAGCGATTTGACCTGCGGCTGCACGCGTGCATGCGAGAGCAACACGGCCAATCGCAAGCACATCAGTTGTTGCACAAAGCGCACATCGGTGAAATCAGCTTCCAGCTTGCGCAACTTGCCTTTGTGGCCCAGCACCAAAAGGCTTAAGCGATGCAACTCGCCCAGCGAGAAACCCAGCACATCAGCGTGGTCAATGATATAGGCGCTGTGCTTGTGGCAATCGCTGTGCGAGATGAGCGCGCCCACTTCATGCAATTGCGCAGCCCAGCCGAGCTTGCGGCGATGGCGCTCGCGCTGATCGGGCGCATCTTGCACGCTGCTGACGAGTTGCTCGTAAAGCGATTGCGCCACCTGCCCGACGCGCTGCGCCTGCGCTGCATCCACCTCAAAGCGCCGCGCCAGCCGCTGCACCGATTGCTCGCGCACATCATGCGCCACACCTTCGCGGTCGAGCATGTCATACATCACACCGTGTCGCAGGCCCGCATCGACTGCGTGTAACTCCTTGATGCCTAGCAACTCAAACAAAGCAATCAAAATACTCAGGCCACTGCCCAGCACGGGCTTGCGATCTTCTTTGAGGCCGGGCAGACTTAAAACGCCCACACTGCCCGCTTGCTGAAGCTGCTGGCGTAACCACTTGAGGCCACTAACATCCACAACATTTTCTGGCCCGCCATTGGCTTGCAAAATATCGGCAATCGCGCCAATCGTGCCCGCCGAGCCGTAAGCTGGATCGCCTTGCAATTCAAAATGCACCGCCGCTTCATCGAGCACCGCTTTGGCCGCGATGATGGCCCGCTCAAACGCATCAGCGCTGAGCAGCCCATCAGCAAAATACTTATCGGCCCAAGCCACGCTGCCCACGCGGTAGGATTCCATCGCCAGCGGCTTCAAGCCCTGCCCGATAATCAATTCAGTGGAGCGCCCGCCAATATCCATGACCAAGCGCCGCGCCTGCTGGCCGCCCAGCGCATGCGCAACGCCTTGGTAAATCAACCGCGCTTCCTCGCGCCCCGCAATCACCTCAATCGGAAAGCCCAAGTGTTGCTCAGCTTTTTTCAAAAACGCATCACGGTTGCGCGCCTCGCGCAAGGTCTGCGTGGCCACGGCGCGCACCTGATGCGGCGCAAAGCCCGTGAGCCGCTCGCCAAAGCGCGCTAGAGTAGCCCAGCCGCGCTGCATGGCATCAACGCTTAAGTTGCGCTGGTCATCCAAGCCCGCGCCTTGGCGCACCGTTTCTTTGAGGTAATCGACCCGCACGATGTTGCCGTGCTCAAGCTTTCCCACCTCCATGCGGAAACTGTTCGACCCCAAATCTACAGCAGCCACCAAGCCGCCTTCTTCAATCTTGCTCATCGTCACGCTCGTGAAAGTACTCCATGAACCTTAGCATGGAAATCTGGTAGCTTTAAGCAACCCTTCTACTATTTTTTTCATAGCACTCTTCGTAGGTTTTATATCTAGTGGTGGGCTGTTTTTCTTTGAATTATTAGCTTACTATGCATTTAACGCTATCCGCTCGCCCATGTCACGGGGCGTGCGATGCGCTGCTCCGCTAGCACCTCGCGCAGTGATTTTTTGAGCACGCTATCTTGGTTTGCATCACGACGGTCTTTAGCATGCGAAGTCTCAAGCGAGCGCGAATGGCCGCGCTGCGCATCGCATCACCCACCCCGCGCCTCGATAAGGAGCAGCGCACAAAAGCTAGAACGCCAACAGCGGCGTGCTTACAAATCATCAAGGTGCGGAGGGCGTGATAGGAATCGACGGTGCGGCCATTCGCGCTCGCTTTTGCATCAGCACGCTGCAAAAAGCATTGACGCAGACCATCTCAACAAGTTAACCACATTACTGCGCGAGTTGCTAACCGACGATTCCTATCGCGCCCGCCGTGCCAGCGTGCAAAAGGCAGCGCGAAACAAGTAGGGCATGCAAAGCATAAGCAAAAAGTGCCACTAACCGGCACACCACCTGCGCAGAGCGCTATAAATTCAGGAGCGCTTACCCAATCACCCGACCATCCAAGCTCATCATCGATTGCGTCACAAACGCGCTTTGCAAACGACCATTTTCTACCTCGACGCGAAAGCCTTCTAGGTCGATGGTTTGGCGGCGGGAGAAAGCTTCATAAACAGAAGAGCGAGTCAGCGATTTGGCTGATTGCATGACTTGCGCGGTGTAGCGCGCAGAGATGTAGCCTGCCAGGCTGAGCGCTGTAGGCGGCTCGTCGAAATACTTTGCTAAAGCAGCGCGAAAACGGCGAGTAATCGCAAGAGAAGACGAGACAACAGGAACAGCCTGCGTGCCAATGACAGGCACATGCTTGCCACCACTCATTTGCAACGCAGTTTGCAAGTTCACATCGGCCAAGGCCACGATATAGCGGATGCCGCCCGAGCGATTCCAGCCTTGCATGAACTGCACCAACTCAGGTGTGCCGCCCACAAAGAGTACGAGCGGCACTTGCGTGGCACTGATTTGGCGCGCTTGCGCCATCAAGTCATGTTGCACTGGCATTTGCCTCAGAGCCAGTTTCAAGTTTTTGGCAATGCGCTGAATATCCAGCGTGTTAGCCATGACGTCGCGCTCGCTTTGGTACACCACCGTCAGGCTATTGATGCCCACATTGCTCATGTTTTGCAAGGCATGTTGAATTTGTGCCTCGCGGGTAGAAAAAATTGGAAATGTGCCACGATCAATGTCAATCGCGGAGTTTTGCAGCCAAGGTGCGGAGTGCGCCAGCTCACTGCGCTGTGCACTGTTTTTGACCGTAATTTGCACGGCCAGCGGATCGGCGCAGGTGCCAAATGTGCTGATGCAAGAATCATCATCGCGCAGCTGTTTCCAAGCGCTATCCGTCTGGGCAGCTGAGCCATCCATTTCAATCACTTGGTGGCGCACACGCTGGCCACGAATACCACCTGCGGCATTGATCTCTTGCCAAGCGGTGCGGCTACCAATGATGAAGTCTTTGGAGATATCTTGGTAGGCATTGGACATATCGGCGATTTGCCCAACCAAGGGGCTGCGAGAAGCCGCGTTTTGCGCCCAGACTGAAGGTGCGTAAAGACCCACGCTGGCGACTGCGCTGATTCCGATAAGTTGGCGACGCTGTAATTTCATGATGTTAATTTCCCTAAAGAATCAAAATAGGTTCAAGCAAAAACTTGTGGCAACGAAACGCGCATCACGAAAAACTCTATAAAAATCAATAAGTTAAGAGTTTTTGCGGGATGCTGTCACGGGGCACACCTCGGGAATCTATCAATCCTTCGTGGCGCTGCGATGAAGTTTTGATGAAAAATCCGTGACAGCAAAATAACCAGTGACAGTCATTAAACCGTCACAATCAAGCCCTACAGTTCAATGCATCCACAAGCCGCTTGGCGGTACTTTTTGCAAGGTAAGACACCATGAACCGTTTCCTAAACTCTTCGCTGTTTGCCGCCACCGCGCTGGCTCTCAGCTTCTCTGGTGCAGCCACTGCACAAGAAATCACCGGCGCAGGTGCTTCGTTTCCAGCTCCGCTCTACTCCAAATGGGCCGCCGATTACAACAAAGCCACCGGCGTGAAGATCAACTACCAATCAGTGGGCTCAGGGGCAGGTCTGCGCCAAATTGAAGCCAAGACGGTGGACTTTGGAGCGTCTGACATGCCTTTGAAAGACGATGAGCTCAAAGCCAAAAACCTTGTGCAATTTCCTACTGTAATTGGTGGCGTTGTGCCCGTGATCAATGTCAAGGGCATCACTCCCGGCCAGTTGCGTTTGAATGGCCAAGTACTCGGCGATATTTATCTGGGCAAGATCACCAAATGGAATGATGCCGCTATCAAATCGCTTAATCCATCGATCAGTCTGCCGGATGCAGATATTTCTCCCGTGCGCCGCGCCGATGGCTCGGGCACCACCTTCATCTTCACCAACTATCTGTCCAAAGTCAACGCCGAGTGGAAGAGCAAAGTGGGTGAAGGCACAGCAGTCAACTGGCCAGTGGGTGCGGGCGGTAAAGGCAACGAAGGCGTGGCCGCTTTCGTGGGCCGCTTGCCCAACTCGATTGGCTACCTTGAGTATGCTTACGTGAAGCAAAACAAACTCAACTTTGCATTGATGCAAAACCTTGACGGCAAATTTGTCGCGCCGGATGATGACACCTTCAAAGCCGCCGCCGCTGGCGCTGATTGGAACAAAAGCTTTTATCAAATCCTCACGCAGCAACCCGGTGCCACCTCATGGCCCATCAGCGGCGCAACCTTTATCTTGATGCAGAAAACGCAAGACAAGCCGCAAAACGCCACCGCAGCGCTCAAGTTCTTTGATTGGGCGATGATGCAAGGTGACAAAACTGCGGCAGACTTAGATTATGTGCCTATGCCTGATAACTCCAAAGCCGCCATTCGCAAAGCTTGGGGCGACATCAAAGATACTTCAGGCAAGCCAGTTGCCATCAAGTAAATACTCTCAAATTAGTAGCACTCGGCGCAGTGTATTCGCCGGCGAACTGCTTAAAACATCTAACAATCGAGCAAATAAATGTCCACCACCGTCAGCGCTGCAAGCTCTAGAACGATTGACCGACTCTTTGGCTGGAGCGCGCGCGGCGCAGCGGTGATTACATTGGGCCTGCTAATTGGCATCATCGTCTCGCTGCTGATTGGCGCGTGGCCATCGATAGCGAAGAATGGCTTGGGATTTTTGACCAGCGCCGAATGGGATCCAGTGAAAAATAACTATGGCGGTTTGGTGATGATTTATGGCACCCTGGCCACATCATTCATTGCGCTGATCATTGCTGTGCCGGTGAGCTTTGGTATTGCGCTGTTTCTCACCGAGCTATCCCCGGCTTGGCTCAAGCGCCCGCTAGGCACGGCCATTGAACTGCTGGCGGCCGTCCCCTCTATCGTGTATGGCATGTGGGGCTTGCTGGTGTTTGGGCCGATTCTTGCTGAATACATTCAGCAGCCGCTGCAAAAGCTGCTCAAAGGTGTGCCGTATTTAGAAGTGTTGGTGGCTGGCCCGCCGGTCGGTATTGGCTTGCTTTCAGCAGGCATTGTGCTGGCCATCATGATCATTCCCTTCATTGCTTCGGTGATGCGCGATGTGTTTGAAGTCACACCCACCTTGCTCAAAGAATCGGCCTATGGTTTGGGTTCTACCACTTGGGAAGTGATGTGGAATGTGGTGCTGCCCTACACCAAAGCAGGTGTGATTGGCGGCATCATGCTTGGCTTGGGGCGCGCTTTGGGCGAGACCATGGCTGTGACGTTCTTGATCGGCAATATGAACCAACTCGATTCACTTAGCCTATTTCAACCCGCCAACAGCATCACCTCTGCGCTGGCCAATGAGTTTGCTGAAGCGGGAGAAGGCTTGCATCAAGCCTCGTTGATGTACCTTGGTTTGGTGCTGTTTTTTATAACTTTTGTGGTGCTCACGCTGTCTAAGCTCTTACTCTCGCAATTGCGCAAAGGCGAAGGAGCACGCACATGAGCGCCATCATCAATGAAGCCGTCATCGTCACGCCCAAGCCATCTGCGGATACGCTGCGTGCCTCACGCTTTGCCCAGCGCAAATTGCTTAATCGGGTTGCATTGGTTCTTTCTTTGGCAGCCATGGCCTTTGGCCTGTTTTGGCTGGCGTGGATTTTGTGGGAAACGCTGCGCTTGGGGCTGTCTGGCATCTCGCTGGCCGTGTTCACGGAAATGACACCGCCGCCCAACGATGCAGGCGGCTTGGCCAACGCGCTGTATGGCTCTTTCGTGATGGTGGCATTGGCAACCTTCGTGGGCACACCCATTGGCATCATGGCTGGCGTGTATTTGGCCGAGTACGGCATGAAGAGCCGCTTAGCTTCCGTCACACGCTTTGTGAACGATATTTTGCTCTCTGCGCCTTCGATTGTGATTGGCCTGTTTGTCTATGCGGTGATCGTGGCGCAAGTCAAATCTTTCTCTGCTGCGGCGGGCATTGTGGCGCTGGCCTTGATTGTGATTCCCGTAGTGATTCGCACCACCGAGAACATGCTTACTTTGATACCGCCGGGCTTGCGCGAAGCCGCTTATGCGCTGGGCACACCAAAATACAAAGTCATCATGAGCATCACCTTGCGCGCCGCGCGTGCAGGCGTGGTCACCGGTATTTTGCTGGCTGTTGCGCGCATTGCAGGCGAGACGGCTCCGCTGCTGTTCACGGCCCTATCCAATCAATTCTGGACCAATGATTTGCGCGAGCCCATGGCCAGCCTGCCCGTGACAATTTTCAAATTTGCCATGAGCCCGTATGAGAATTGGCAAAAGCTGGCATGGGCCGGCGTGCTGATCATCACGGTGGCTGTGCTGGCACTCAACATTCTCGCTCGCGTGCTCACCCGTCAAAAATAAAACTGAATACCTTGTATGGACAACAACAAACCCCGCCTGCCCACCGAGCCGCCAAAGCTCACCGTACGTGACTTGAATTTTTACTACGGTAAATTTCATGCGCTCAAAAATATCAATCTCACGATCCCAGAGAAGAAAGTCACGGCTTTCATCGGGCCATCGGGCTGCGGCAAATCCACCCTGCTGCGCACGATGAACCGCATGTTTGAGCTCTACCCCGATCAACGTGCCACGGGCGAGATCGTGCTGGATGGTGAAAACCTACTCACCAGCAAACAAGATGTGGCACTGATTCGCGCCAAGGTGGGCATGGTCTTTCAAAAACCCACGCCTTTTCCGATGTCGATCTACGACAACATCGCATTTGGCGTGAAGCTGTTTGAAAACATGAACAACTCGGAGATGGATGATCGCGTGGAATGGGCGCTGCGCAAAGCGGCCCTCTGGGGCGAGGTGAAAGATAAGCTCAACCAAAGCGGCGCAAGCCTCTCTGGCGGCCAGCAGCAGCGCCTGTGCATCGCGCGCGGCATTGCGGTGCTGCCAAAAGTGCTGCTACTGGATGAGCCCTGCTCTGCGCTTGACCCCATCTCGACGGCAAAAATCGAAGAACTAATTGCTGAACTCAAAAGCGACTACACCGTGGTGATCGTGACGCACAACATGCAGCAAGCTGCCCGCTGCTCCGATTACACCGCCTACATGTACTTGGGCGATTTGATGGAATTTGGTGATACCGAAACCATGTTCTTCAAGCCCGCGCGCAAAGAGACGGAAGACTACATTACCGGCCGCTTTGGTTAACCCTTTTCTGGACGCACACTTATGTCAGACAAACACCTCTCCACCCAATTCGATTCCGACCTGAATGCCGTCTCCAGCCGCCTCATGGAAATGGGCGGCTTGGTCGAATCACAACTGCGCGGTGCGATCGAAGCGCTAGCAACTTTCAACACAGATGCCTCGGATCGTGTGATCGTGGCAGAAGATCGTGTCAATGCCATGGAAGTGCAGATTGACCGAGATCTTTCCTCCATCATCGGCCGCAGGCAGCCCACCGCGCGCGATCTGCGACTCTTGATGGCGATCTCTCGCGTCACAGCCAATTTAGAGCGCATTGGCGATGAAGCGCAAAAGATTGCCCGCATGGTCAAAAGTATCACCGCCAGCGGCGCCTCTCGCGCCCTGCCCTCGGGTGAGCTGCGCGTGGCAGTCGAGCTGGCCAGCGGCTTGCTACGCAAATCACTCGATGGTTTTGCCCGACTCGATACCGGCGTGGCGCTGACGATTTTGAAAGAGGACGATGCGATAGACCGCGAGTTCAATGGCTTCATCCGAAAGCTCGTGACCTACATGATGGAAGATCCACGCACGATCTCGCCTTCTCTTGATTTGCTCTTTGTGGCCAAAGCGCTGGAGCGTGTGGGCGATCATGCTAAGAATATTGCCGAGTCGATCATCTACATCGTAGAGGGCACGGATGTGCGCCACACCCCGGTTGAAGAAATCGAAACCGCATTGCGCTAAATTCGCACGATCACACCATGAAACGCCTACGCGCTCTGATTGTTGAAGACGAGCCAGCAATTAGCGAGCTGCTGGCCATCAACCTGCGCCACAACGGTTTTGAGCCTATTGTCTGCATGGATGGTGAGCAAGCCCAGCGCGAGCTTGATGCTGTGCTGCCCGATATTGTGTTGCTCGATTGGATGCTGCCAGGGGCCAGCGGCATTGCGCTCGCCCGCCAATGGCGCAAGGCCGAGCGCACGCGCCAAGTGCCCATTTTGCTGCTTACCGCACGTAGCGAAGAGAACGACAAAATCCAAGGCTTGGATGCAGGTGCAGACGACTACATCACCAAGCCTTTTTCAACGCAGGAGCTGATGGCCCGGATTCGCGCGATTCTGCGCCGCCGCGCGCCTGAGCAGGGCCAAGCGCAGTTGCGCATTGGTGCACTGGATCTCGATAGCGCCACGCACCGCGTGAGTTACTCAGGGATAGAGCTAAAAGTCGGTCCCACTGAATTCAAGCTGCTGCGCTATTTGATGGCGCATCCTGAGCGCGTGCACAGCCGGGCGCAACTGCTCGACAAAGTCTGGGGTGATCATGTGTTCATCGAGGAACGCACGGTGGATGTGCATATCAAGCGTTTGCGCGAGGCCTTACTGGGCGCGGGCAGTATGATTGATACCGTGCGTGGTGCGGGTTACCGTATCACTGCACAAGTTGCCACCGCCACTCCCAGTACATGAACCGGATCACTACGTTTTTAATAGCATTCGCCGCAGGTTTCATACCGGCTATTGCCTTGTTTTCTTTAAAAAATGCAGCCTGGGGTGGTTTGTTGGGTATATTGGTGTGGCTCATCTGGGACAGTTGGCGTTTGAGTCAATTTGATCAGCAGTTGCGTAACGCGCAAGCTGGCCTGCCGCTACAAGAATCAAGCGGCATGTGGGGTCAGTTCACTCAGCGCGTGCGCCACCTGCTGCGCACACGCGATCAGCAGCTGGTGCAAAGCGATCAGCGTTTGCAAGATTTTTTATCAGCTATTCAAGCCTCTCCCAATGGCGTGTTGCTGCTCGATGCACAAAACCGCATTGAATGGTGCAACCAAACGGGTGCGCAATTGCTTGAACTCGATGCGCAACGCGATGTCATGCAGCACATCACCAATCTCGTGCGCGCACCTGAGTTCGCAGAGTATTTGCAAGAAGGCGATTTCTCGCACGATGTGATTTTTGAAACTGCCAGGAGCACGGCGCAAAAGCCTAAGCGCTTGGCTGCGCAATTGCACCGCTATGGCTCCAATGTGCAGGGCAACATCTCTCGCCTCTTGATGCTGGTGCAAGACATCACGGCTTTGGAATTGGCCGAGGCTCAGCGCCGCGATTTTGTGGCCAATGTCTCACACGAGATTCGCACGCCGCTCACGGTGCTCTCAGGCTTTGTGGAAACTTTGCAAAACCTGCCGCTGGATGAAGCGCAGCGCAGCCGCTATCTAGGCCTGATGCAAGAGCAAAGCCAGCGCATGCAAAGCTTGGTGAGTGATTTGCTCACGCTCTCGCGCCTAGAGGCCAGCCCAGCGCCGAGCTTCGAAACGAGTTTACCTGCTGGTCAGCTCATGGCCCAACTTGAGCGCGATGCCCGTGCCATGCTGCAAGTGATGGACTTGCCCGGCAGCAACACACATCGTTTGCATTTTGTGTGTGAAGTTAATCAACTGCAATTACTGGGCGACAGCACTGAATTGCTCAGCGCCGCTGGCAATCTTGTGCAAAACGCCCTGCGCTACACGCCACCGGGTGGCTCTGTGGATGTGAGCCTGAGGCTTTTGCCCGATGACCGCGTGGAGTTTGCGGTGCAAGACTCTGGGGCGGGCATTGCGCCCGAGCATGTGCCGCGCCTGACTGAGCGGTTTTACCGGGTAGACAGAAGCCGCTCCCGCGAGAGCGGTGGCACAGGGCTAGGGCTGTCCATCGTCAAGCATGTGGTGCAGCGCCATGGCGGTGAGCTGCGCATCTCATCAGAGCTGGGCAAAGGCTCTCGCTTTGTTTTCACGTTGCCTGCCAATCGTGTGAAATTAATCGCGTAAAAATATCGGCCTTGTAATTCCACTTCTAATTCATAAATGAAGTAATTAGCGCCTCCATAATCCAATCCCAAGAGACGATAGAGCTGACCACTTCGCTGTGTTGCTCCAAGCT
>JAYVJQ010000105.1:0-8271 GCA_043769055.1 Allobrachymonas sp. | reverse complement strand
TAGCCAAGTTCGCGCTCAATTACCACTACTCACGCAACAAGTGCTCTCTGGTGAGATTGCCGCTTCTACAGCAGCAAGAAAACTGCTTCTAGCCGGCATCCATACTGCGTGAGATGCTATCCAATTCATACTCATTAACTTAAATTATGCAAACCCTTTCTATCCTCGATCAACTCGAATCCAAACGCGCCGCCGCAAAACTCGGCGGTGGCCAAAAGCGCATCGATGCGCAGCATGCCAAAGGCAAGCTCACCGCGCGGGAGCGGTTGGAAATTTTGTTTGATGAAGGTAGCTTCGAAGAATGGGATATGTTTGTGGAGCACCGCTGCGCAGACTTTGGCATGGATGAAAATAAGATTCCCGGCGATGGCGTGGTCACAGGTTACGGCATGATCAATGGGCGCTTGGCGTTTGCGTTCAGCCAAGATTTCACGGTGTTTGGCGGGGCACTTTCAGAATCCCATGCCGAGAAAATTTGCAAGGTGATGGATCAAGCCATGAAGGTGGGCGCGCCTGTGATTGGCCTCAATGATTCGGGCGGCGCGCGCATCCAAGAAGGCGTGGCATCACTGGGAGGCTACGCTGATGTGTTCCAGAAAAATGTGCTGGCCAGCGGTGTGGTGCCACAGATCAGCCTCATCATGGGGCCCTGCGCAGGCGGCGCAGTGTATTCGCCTTCAATGACCGATTTCATCTTCATGGTCAAAGACAGCTCCTACATGTTCGTCACAGGCCCCGAGGTGGTCAAAACCGTGACGCATGAGGAAGTGACCGCAGAAGAACTCGGCGGCGCGATCACGCACACCGCCAAAAGTGGTGTGGCCGACTTGGCCTTCGACAACGATGTGCAAGCCCTCATCATGCTGCGCCGTTTCTTCAATTATTTACCGCTGAACAACCGAGAAAAAGCTCCCGTGCGCCCAAGCGGCGATGCGCCTGATCGCATGGACGCAAGCTTGGATACGCTCGTGCCCGAGAACTCCAACAAGCCGTATGACATCAAAGAGCTGATCCTCAAGACGGTGGACGACGGCGATTTCTTTGAGTTGCAACCCGACTACGCGAAAAATATCGTGATTGGATTTGCGCGTATGAACGGTCAGAGCGTAGGCATTGTGGCGAATCAGCCGCTCGTGCTCGCTGGCTGCTTAGACATCAAAAGCTCCATCAAAGCCGCACGCTTCGTGCGTTTCTGCGATGCATTCAACATCCCCATCATCACTTTCGTCGATGTGCCCGGCTTCATGCCTGGCACTTCGCAGGAGTTTGGCGGCATCATCAAGCATGGTGCAAAGCTGCTGTATGCCTACGCGGAGGCCACCGTGCCAAAAATCACCGTCATCACCCGCAAAGCCTATGGTGGCGCGTATGACGTGATGGCCTCTAAGCATTTGCGTGGTGATGTGAACCTCGCTTGGCCCAATGCCGAGATTGCCGTAATGGGCGCGAAAGGCGCGGTCGAGATCATCTTCCGTGAAGAAAAGAAAGACCCCGCCAAGCTCGCAGAGCGCGAAGCCGAATATAAAGCCCGCTTCGCCAACCCCTTCGTCGCAGGCTCACGCGGCTTTATTGATGATGTGATCATGCCGCACGAGACACGCAAACGTATTTGCCGAAGCCTAGTGATGTTGAAAGATAAAAATCTAGAAAATCCGTGGCGAAAGCATGGGAATATTCCACTTTAATAGTTCTTTTTTGAATGATAAAATGCATTAAATTGATTTAATTGTTCATTTTTGAATATTTATGATTCTTCTTCAATCCGCTGATTCTGTCTGCACCATGCTGGGCATGCGTGTGCGTGACTGGCGTTTGGCGCAGAACTTGTCGCAACAAGAGTTAGCGCTCAAAGCATCTGCCTCGCTGTCGTCTATTCGCCGCTTGGAATCGACTGGGCAGGCGACTTTGAACTTATTGGTGCGCGTGGCACAAGCACTACAAGCGACCCAAGCATTGGAGGAGCTATTCGTGCGACCCGTGCAAACTATTGCACAACTTGAACAAAGTGCAGTACCTGTCCGTCAGCGTGCTCGCAAGCCGGGCAGTGCTACTAAGGTGAAGGCATGAGCACGATCACCAAGCTGGATGTGTTCTACACAGGCTGGGGCGAGCGCTGGCACTTGGGCAGCTTGGCTCAGGTGGGGCAGCGCTTGCTATTTGAATATTCTGCAAACGCTGTTGAGATGGCTTCGCGTCGCAATGTGCAGATGTCGCCGTTTCAAGTGCCCGTGCCTAAGCCCGGTGTGCAACAAGCGGCCTATGCGGGCCCGCGTCATTTCCATGATTTGCCCGGTTTCGTTGCAGATGCCTTGCCCGATGGTTGGGGCATGCTGCTGATGGATCGCGCGTTTCGCAAGGCTGGTAGGGATGTGCGTAGCATCTCCGTGCTGGAGCGATTAGCGGTGGTGGGCGATAGCGCTGTAGGCGCTTTAAGCTTTGAGCCCGCTGGCCCGATAGAAGCGCAAAAGTCAGATGTGATTTTGCTTAAAAAAATTGCCTTGCAATCACAAGAAGTCTTGGCCGACGACGCGGAGCAAACTTCCCAAGAGCAACTGCATCAACTTCTCATGCTAGGTGGCTCGCCGCAAGGTGCGCGCCCAAAAGCTTTGCTACGCTTCCATCAAGCCACGAATCGCTTCTATGCTGACAACGCCGGCCCTCAAGCGGGAGCAGCTTGGCTAATGAAATTTCCCGCGCAAGGTGAAGCAGCGCATGTTTGCGCCTTGGAGGAGTTATATGCCCGCCTCGCGCGCAAGGGTGGTATTGACATGCCCGACTCGCGCTTTTTTCGATTGGGTGCTAAGCATGCAGCGTTTGGGGTCGAGCGCTTTGATCGAGTTGCTGTAGGTAATGGCCAAGAGCATCGTGTGCCTGTTCTGAGTATGGCTGCTTTACTCGACGCTGATTTCAGATTGCCAGCGCTGGACTATGAGACAGTATTGCTTGCCACCCACCGATTAACGGGCGACTATCGCGAAACCCTCAAAGCCTTTGATCGTTGCGTGTTCAATGTGCTCACACACAACCGAGATGACCATTCCAAAAATTTCGCTTTTACCCTAAGCGCAGATGACCAATGGCGTTTATCCCCAGCCTTTGATTTGACCTTCAGCTTCGGCCCTGGCGGCGAGCACAGCACCTCGGTTGCTGGAGAGGGGCGTTTACCTACTCGCGCGCACTTGATGCGCGTGGCGAAGCTTGGCGGGATTAAAGACAGAGATGCCGTTGCAAGTATTCAGCATTGGCTTGCGATGCTACAGACTGATCTACGACTGCTTCACGATTTACCGATTCCCCAAAAAACTTTGACGCAGATGCGCACCGCGCTAGGCGCAGTGTGGCGGGCTATGAAATAACTTTGCTCAGAAAGAATTCATGATGTTTAAAAAGATCCTCATCGCTAATCGCGGCGAAATCGCTTGCCGGGTAATTGCTACCGCCAAGAAAATGGGCATTGCAACTGTGGCGGTGTATTCCGATGCTGACAAGGATGCGCGGCATGTGCAGCTTGCGGATGAAGCTGTGCAGATTGGTGCGCCGCCTTCGCGGGAATCTTATTTGGTGGCCGACAAGATCATTGCGGCTTGCAAACAGACGGGTGCGCAGGCGCTGCATCCGGGCTATGGCTTCCTGTCGGAGAACGAAGCTTTTGCCAAGCGCTGCGAGGAAGAGGGCATTGTGTTTATTGGGCCTAAGCACTATTCGATTGCGGCGATGGGGGACAAGATTGCCTCGAAGAAGCTGGCCAACGAGGCCAAGGTCAATTGCATTCCGGGCTACAACGATGCGATTGATACCGCTGAGCAGGCCGTGGAAATTGCCAAAGGAATTGGCTATCCAGTGATGATCAAGGCATCTGCGGGCGGCGGCGGAAAAGGGCTGCGGGTGGCGCATAACGATAAGGAGGCGCTGGAGGGATTTACCAGCTGCCGCAATGAAGCGCGCAACAGCTTTGGCGATGACCGCGTGTTCATTGAAAAATTTGTACAAGAGCCGCGCCATATTGAAATTCAGGTGCTGGGCGACTCGCATGGCAATGTGATTTACCTCAACGAAAGAGAGTGTTCGATCCAGCGGCGGCATCAGAAGGTGATTGAAGAAGCGCCATCGCCCTTCATCACGGAGGCCACACGCAAGGCCATGGGTGAGCAAGCGGTGGCGCTGGCTAAGGCTGTGAGATACCAAAGCGCAGGCACAGTGGAGTTTGTCGTCGGTAAAGATCAAGATTTTTATTTCTTGGAGATGAATACGCGCTTGCAGGTCGAGCATCCGGTCACCGAATGCATCACGGGGCTCGATTTGGTGGAGCTGATGATTCGCGTGGCAGCGGGTGAGAAATTGCCGCTGGCGCAAAAGGATGTGCAGCGCAATGGCTGGGCGCTTGAATGCCGGATCAATGCGGAAGATCCGTTTCGCAATTTTCTGCCCTCAACTGGAAGGCTAGTGCGCTTTGCGCCGCCTGCGCAGAGCATGTGGCAGGGCAATACGCAAGATTTACAAGGTATCCGTGTCGACACCGGCGTGCAAGAAGGTGGCGAGATTCCGATGTATTACGACTCGATGATTGCCAAGCTGATCGTGCATGGGCAAAGCCGCGCGGAGGCGATTGCGAAGATGCGCGAGGCTTTGAATGCTTTTGTAATTCGCGGGGTGCAGAGCAATATTCCGTTCCAAGCGGCGCTGCTGGCGCATCCTAAATTCCAAAGCGGTGATTTCAATACCGGCTTTATTGCCGAGCAATACGGCAAAGGCTTTGCCAGCGAAGATGTGCCGCATGATGATCCCATGCTGCTCAAAGCCATTGCCGCCTTCGTGCGCCGCAAAACGCATGAGCGGGCTGCGGGCATCAGCGGGCAGTTGCAAGGCTATGAGGTGAAGCTTCAAAGTGAGTATGTGGTGATTACCTTGGCCTCTGATGGCAAGCACACCTACACACCCGTGCATGTGGAGGAAATACAAGGCAAAGTGGGCTTCGCCCGGCTCACAATGGGCGCGGGCAGCTATGAAATTCATAGCAAATCGCGTTTGAACGACATTGCGATTCACGGCACGATCAATGGCCAGCCCTTCACCGCGCAAGTCGAGCGCGGCACGCGGAAAAATCCGCTGGCCTACCGCGTGCTCCATCAAGGCACGCAGATTGATGCGCTCGTGCTCAGTCCGCGCGCAGCAGACTTGCACAAGCTCATGCCGCACAAGCAGCCGCCCGATTTGAGCAAATACGTGCTCTCGCCGATGCCGGGCTTGCTGGTGGAGGTGTGTGTGCAGCCGGGCACGAGAGTGCAGGCCGGTGAGCGCGTGGCGGTGATTGAAGCGATGAAGATGGAGAATGTGCTGTTTGCTGCGGCGGATGGCGTGGTGGGCAAGGTGCTAGCGGCTAAGGGCGAGAGCTTGGTGGTGGATCAGCACATTGTTGAGTTTGTTTGAAGCAGAGGTGATCGCATGAACAAGCAAGAATTTGAAGCGGCATTGATGACCGAAGGCTATGCACCCGCCGTACTGGTGCAGCAGCCCGTGGGATACAGCATGGGAGTGCATCAGCACCCGTTTGATGCCTTCGCGCTGATTACTCAGGGCGAGATCGTGATTGAAGTGGCAGGTGTATCCAAGGCTTATCCTGCGGGCAGTAGCTTTCAACTACCAGCGAACACGCCGCACACAGAAAGCGCATTGCTACACGGCGTGAGCTATCTGGCGGGGCGCAAAGCGATTCCAGCAGGCGAGGGCGCATGAATTCCAAATCTGTCTTGATCGTGGTCGATGTGCAAAACGGCTTCATGCCCGGCGGTGGCTTGCCTGTGGCGCGTGGCGATGAAGTCGTCCCAGTCATCAATGCATTGGCGCAGAAGTTTGCCAACGTCGTGCTCACGCAAGATTGGCATCCGGCAGGCCATGCTTCATTTGCAAGCAGTCATATGGGCAAGCAGCCTTATGAGGTGATGCAAATGCCTTACGGCCCGCAAGTCCTCTGGCCAGACCATTGCGTGCAGGGCACGCACGATGCCGCGCTGCATCAAGATCTGCACATTCCCCATGCCCAGCTCATCATCCGCAAAGGTTTTCATACGGGGGTGGACAGTTATTCTGCGTTTCAAGAAGCGGATCGAACAACTTCCACTGGGTTGGCTGCTTATTTGAAAGCGCGGGGTTTAAGCGAGGTGCATGTCTGCGGGTTGGCCACAGACTTTTGCGTGGCTTGGACGGCACTGGATGCGCGCTCGGCTGGGTTTGAAGTCACGGTGCATGAAGCCGCTTGCCGCGCGATTGATTTGAACGGCTCGCTTGATGCAGCCTGGGCGCAGATGAGAGCTGTAGGTGTGCGGCGGCTATGAGCATGTTTCAAAGCTATTTTTATAGTGTTTTAGGCTAGTAGCCGGCATAAAATATGCGCCGATTGCTATCAATTCAGGAGTATTCATGAGGAGGCGTGATGCGCTGCCTGCTGCTGCCGTGATGCTCTGTGCTGCATCTGCGCGGGCCTCCTCAAACGCTGACACATGGCGCTTAAGCCTCGGCTCCTGTGCCAATCAAAAGCTGCCGCAGCCCATCTGGCAAGCCATTCTGAACGACCGCCCCGATCTGCATATTTTCGGTGGCGACAACGTGTATGCCAGTGATCGGCCTTGGAGCATCGAGCAGTTGCAGGCGGCCTACGCATTAGCCAAGCAACACGATGGCATGGCGCAGTTCATGCGCAGTGTGCCTTACATGGCGATGTGGGACGATCATGATTACGGCTCTAATGATGGCGGCGCAGAGTTTGCAGGCAAGCTGGCGTCCAAGAATGCTTTGATGGAGTTTTTCAATTTCCCCGCAGCGCATGAATGCCGCTCGCGCGAGGGCTTGTATCAATCGCAAATTGTGGGCCCAGCAGGCAGGCGCATTCAAATTATCTTGCTCGATACCCGATGGTTTCGTTCGCCGCTCTCTCGCCCTTTGATCCCCGGCTTGCCCGGCCAAGAGCGCTACATTCCCGATGCATCGCCCGAGAAAACCATGCTCGGCGCGGCGCAGTGGCAGTGGCTAGAAGAGCAATTGAAGCAGCCTGCGCAGATTCGCTTGATCTACTCCGGCATTCAAGTGCTGGTCGAAGGCCATGGCTGGGAGCGCTGGGGCAATTTGTCGCTTGAGCGAGACCGTTTGCTTGAGCTGATCACTCGCACCAAAGCGCAAGGCGTGATCCTCCTCTCAGGCGATAGGCATATCGGCGCTTTTTACCGCGAGGCAAACGCCGCGCCGTACGCCTTGTGGGAGATGACCTCCTGCGGCCTCACGCATGCATGGGCCAGCGCCAGCGAGAGCGGCCCCAACCGCATCGGCGATCTCGTGCGCGTGAACCACTACGGCACGGTTGATGTGAATTGGCGTGCGGCCCAAGTGCAACTCCAACTCAAAGACACGCAAGGCCGCGCCCTGCAAACCCACACCATCGCCATGAAAGATCTCCAAGCATGACCACCACCCAGCGCCCCTTCAAAATCCTCGGCATCCAACAAATCGCCATCGGCGGCACAGATAAGAAGCGCCTGCAAAAGCTCTGGGTCGAGATGCTCGGGCTGCAAGTCAAATCCACCTTTGTGAGCGAGCGAGAAAACGTCGATGAAGACATTTGCTCGATAGGACAAGGCCCACACGCTGTAGAAGTCGATCTCATGCAGCCGCTAGACATCGACAAAAAACCCGCCGTCCACACCACCCCGCTCAATCATGTGGGCCTGTGGGTTGATGACTTACCACTCGCCGTGCAATGGCTCACAGCCCAAGGCGTCCGCTTCGCCCCCGGCGGCATCCGCAAAGGTGCAGCAGGCTACGACATCACCTTCCTGCACCCCAAAGCCAGCGATGAATTTCCGATTGCGGGGGAGGGCGTGTTGATTGAATTGGTGCAAGCGCCGCCAGAGGTAGTTGCAGCATTTTGGAAGTAATACTTTAGCGTAGCTGTTAACCCCACATAATTAAATAGATTCTGACAAATCTCTTAGGTAAGTTATGAAGAAACTGATCACCAGCCTAATTCTGCTTTCATTCTTTTTGTCCGCAAATGCTCAACCTGATTCTCCCTTTAAGCTTGAGCGCCTGCAAAGTGTTTTTGAAAAAATGCGATCCACCCCAGGATTCGATGTAAGCATGCCGATGCAATGGGGATTCTTTTTTCGTGCGCCTACACGAGATTACTTTTCACAAATACGTAAAGAGCTGGAAGCTCAAGGCTACGTTTATGTCGAAGAGCATCAAGATAAATCGAATCAACAATGGCTACAACTTACTAAA
>JAYVJQ010000104.1:0-9104 GCA_043769055.1 Allobrachymonas sp. | reverse complement strand
CCCGGGAAAACCCTGTGCGCATTTTGACGACACATACAACCCAGTCACCACACAAGCCTCTACACTGACAGATCGTTAGCCAAATAGCAGTACAGCCCGAGGAGGCCCCGTGATCTTAGATTTTCTTCCCTCATCCACCAAAGAAGCAGGCTTAGAAGCCCTGATGAAAGGCGCGGGGAAATTCACCCGCTACATTCCTATTCCCCAACCCACCCTGCTGGTTGGCGCAGGCTCTAGTAGCCGCTTGGGTGAGCTGGTCGCTGGTTTTGGTCATAGCAAGGTGCTCATCGTTACCGACAGCGTGATCTCCAAGCTCGGCTTGCTCAAAGGCTTGCAAGATGCCTTGACAGAAGGCGGCGCGCAATCGGTGGTGTTTGATGAGATCACGCCCGATGCGCCGATCCCGCTGGTTGAACGCGGCATTGCGTTTTGCCGGGATAACGACTGCGATGCGATTGTGGCCTTTGGTGGCGGCTCTTCCATGGATTCGGCCAAAGCCATTGCCATGGCTGTGGCCAACCCCAAGCCCCTGCGCCAGCTCGCAGGCTACTTCAAGGGCCGCCGCAATCCGATGCCAATCTATGCCGTGCCCACCACCGCTGGCACCGGCTCAGAAGTCACCGTAGCTGCCGTGGTGTCCGACCCTTCCAAGCAAGACAAAGTGGTCATCATCGATCCGCGCCTCGTGCCCAAAATGGCCGCGCTTGACCCTGCTTTGATGACTGGCCTGCCGCCCCACATCACGGCGGCCACCGGCATTGATGCGCTCACCCATGCGATTGAATCTTTCGTGGGCAACTGGGCCACGCCTTATACCGATGGCATGGCGCTGGCCGCTGTGGGCCTGATTTTTGGCAACCTGCGCACCTGCTACACCGATGGCAAAAACATCGCCGCCCGCGAAAAGATGGCGCTGGCCTCGACTTACGCGGGCCTAGCCTTCACCCGTGCCAACGTGGGCTATGTGCATGCGATTGCCCACCAATTCGGCGGCAAATACCACACGCCGCATGGCCTAGCCAACGCCATCATGCTGCCCCATGTGATGCGCTACTCAGCTCCAGCGATTACCAAGCGCCTCGCTCAACTGGCCGTGCGTGCCAAGCTGGGCAAAGCAAGTGACCGCGATGATGCGCTGGCAGAGAAATTCTTGGATGCGATTGATGATCTCAACCGCGATTTGGGCATTCCGCTGCACTTGGACAAATTGCAAGAGGCCGATATACCGGCGCTGGCCAAAGCCGCTTGTCATGAAGCACACACCGGCTATCCTGTGCCGCGCTATATGACGCAAAAGCAATGCGAGCAACTGATTGCCCAAGTGTTGCCCCCAAAAGGTGGTGCAACTGATGTGGTGGCCAAAAAGCCCGCTGCTAAAAAAGCCCTGCCTAAGAAAACCTCCAAATAATTTCGTCGTTTAAACAGAGAAGACACCATGAAAAAAGTTACCACCGTCACTTTGGGCGCAGACAGTCAAGATTTCACCTTCAAAACGCAATTCCTCGGCGAAGCGTTTGAAATCACTCGCTTGGGCGCGAACAACGACACCACCAAAGCTTGGGAGCTGCTGCGCCGCCAGCAAACCACGGCAGATGCGATTGGTTTGGGCGAGATTGGTGATCATTACCAAGTGGGCCTACGCACCGTGGTCAACAAAGAAACCCAGCGCCTCTTGAACGTGGTCACGCGCGTGCCAGCCACCACGGGCGCAACGCTGCGCCGCCTGCTGCAAGTGCGCGCCGTGCGTCAAGTGCAAAAAGATTTGGGTCATTATTTCAACAACAATATTGTGCTGTTCTTAAACGGCATGCGCAACTACGACATGGCCGTGGCCATGCAAGACTACACACCCAACTTGCGCTTCGCTGATGCGCTGTTTCAAACTGGCGCACCCGCCATGCTCACCTCGCTGGATCAGCTGGAGTTATTCGCCAAAGGCAGCAAACTCATCCCCGGCAGGCCCGCAGAGCTTTTGGAGTCTGCATTCACTTGGCTCAAAAGCAATCGCGTGGGCAAAGCGGTCGAAGAGGCGCATGTGGTGGTGGGCACTTATGCCGAACTCAAAGCCGTGGGCAATTCAGGCAATCTGAGCGGCAAAACCCTGATCACCTCCGCAGTCGATGAGAGCCGCATGGAGTTCTTCAAGAACTGCAAAGTCAATCTGGTGATTGATGTGTCGCCGAAGCTATTTGAAAAAGTGGTCGGTATCAACACCTTAGAAGCCATGATTTTGGCCAGCCTTGGCAAGAACGCTGATGAAGTCTCAGACGATGATTTTGAAGAGATTTTGAATGAGCTGAATATCAAGCCGAATATGCTGCACCCCACGGGAGCCTTCCGCAATATTCGCCGCTTTGCCTTTGTGGTTCATCCGCTCTCGCAAGATTACATTCGCAAAGGCATGCCGATTCCAAAAAGCACGCCCAAGTTCATCATGGACCGGATCGAAACCGTGGCCGCGCATATGCCGCCCATGGTGTATTGCAAGATGGACAACATCATTTCGCCAAGCGGTGCAGAAGCCGAGGGTTGGCTCATTTCTGTGGGCGGCACACCCAAAGAAATGCTCTCGCGCAGCCCCGAGTTCACCTACCGCCGCTTGCTGCATGCTGCAAAAATCGCGCAAGGCTTGGGCGCGCAGATCATGGGCCTGGGCGCTTTCACCAAGGTGGTGGGCGATGCAGGTATCACTGTGGCGCGCCGCGCGCCGCTGCCGATTACCACAGGCAACAGCTACTCAGCATCAGGCGCGCTCTGGGCCGCAGCCGATGCCATGAAGCGCATGGGCTTGGTGCCGATTGAGCGCAACGGCAAGCGCCTACAAGCCAAAACCATGGTGATTGGCGCGACAGGCTCCATTGGCTCGGTCAGCGCGCGTTTGCTGGCGATGGCCTTTGATGAAGTGGTGCTCGCTGGCCGAGATTTGAAGACTTTGGAAAAACTCAAAGCCTCCATGCTCAAAGACACGCCCGATACGAAAATCATCTGCTCCACCGATTACGACAGCTTACTCGGCGATATGGACATGATCGTCACCTCCACCTCGGGTGCGGGTAAAAAAGTGCTGGACATCATGAAGGTCAAACCCGGCTGCGTGATCACTGATGTGGCGCGCCCGCTCGATTTACCCCCCGAAGAGGTCGCCAAGCGCCCCGATGTGCTGGTGATCGAGTCTGGCGAAATCGAGCTACCCACCAAAGTGCGCGGCATGAAGAGCATTGGCTTGCCGCCCAATGTGGTGTTTGCTTGTATGGCAGAGACCATTGTGCTCGCGCTCGAAGGTCGCTTTGAAGTGTTCACCGTTGGCCGTGATACCGAGTGGGACAAGGTCAAAGAAATCTACAAGCTGGGCATCAGGCACGGCATGAAGCTGTCAGCGATTTCTGGCGTGGGCGGTGCGTTCACCGACGAAGACATTGCCAAGGTGGTCACCTTGGCCAAGAAGGCTCGCCTTAAATGGAAGGGCAGCTCAGCGGCTGCGCCTGCGAAAAAAACGGCCGCCAAGCCAGTTGCAGCGAAAAAAGCTGCACCAGCCAAAAAGCCTGCCGCCAAAAAAGTGGCTAAAAAGGCTGCAAAATAATTAGCTGCATCACACGTATCATTTCAATTCACCCCAACTTTAGGAGCACACACCATGGCTACTGCCGCACTAAAAAAGAAATTTGACACCGCCGCTGCCGACTCAAAAAACTTAAGCGAGCGCCCCGACAACGCAACGATGCTACAAATCTATTCGCTCTATAAGCAAGCCAGCGTAGGCGACAACACCGAGAAAAAACCCGGCTTCACTGACATGGTAGGCCGCGCCAAATGGGACGCATGGGACAAGCTCAAAGGCACGTCAACAGATGATGCGATGAAGCAGTATGTGGAGCTGATTGATTCGCTGAAGTGATTTCTAGCGAAAACTGAATACCGAACATCCGAACTTCCGTAACGCAGAAAACACAGAAGCAACACAGAAAGCACAGAAGAAATACCGAAAAAAGACAAAAGACAAAAGACAAAAAACCAATTGCACTTTTTTATCAAGCTGCACTCTGGATTTGTTTCTTTTTTTCTGTGTTTTCTGTGTTCCTTCTGAGTTTTCTGCGTTACGGAAATTTGGATGTTTGGTTTTTTAGATGTCCAGTCTCAAGCTTTTTTCTTAGCAGCCGGTTTCTTCTCAGCCGCCTTACTGCTCTTGGCCAGCAGATCATCTAAGTTTTTCTCGATTTCGCTCTCGATCTTGCCTTTGAAGGCACCGAGCAGGAAGCCGAGTTTTGCATTCAGATCGAAGCGCGTGGCAGTCACTTTCAACGTACCTTCCACACCGCTGCGCTTGAAGTTGAGTGTGTCTGTTGTCTTGCCTTCTTCCAGCGTGCAAACCATATCGAGCTTCTTCTCGCAATGGTCGGCCCATTGCAGAGCCACCTTGCGTGCTTGGGGCAGGCCGAGGCTGTGATCGCGGGAAATGTTGATGTCGGGCATGGTGGTCTCCTGTGGTATTTCAAACGATGTTGCACTATTTTGTCATGACCAGCAAGGCTTGGCGACGAGCATCTTTCGCAAGTGGCACGATCGACTCAATCGCTGCGTAAAACGCCGCCCAATCTTTGCCTTTTTTCTCAAACACCGCTTCAAATTGTGGCACAAGATCGTCATACGCGGCTACTGCGCCAAGAGAGGCGTTGTTGGCACGGCTCATCCAGCCGTCGTATCCATTGAAACCACCCCAACTGGCCTTGAGCAGAGCGTAGTCTTCGCGCATCGCCTGCATCGCTTGCTGTTTCTGTGCCACTATGATTTCAGGAGCATCCTGCGCATATTTTATGCCGGGTAGAGGCCTATTTTGCTTATAAACCAGCTCCAAACGCTCACGCGCGCGCAGCGTGAAAGCGCGGAACTCACGCCGCCGCTGGTCAAACTGCGCATACTCTTTTCTCGCAGCCTCTGAGCCGTATTTCTCAAGCCACATCTGCCCACCGATGCGCTCCACCGCTGTGGCAAATGATTCGTTGAACGTCGTGTCGTCGGACGCATACAGCACCTGATGCGCCAACTCATGAAACACCAGCCGCGCCAGTTCGCCTTCTGGGTAGTGAATAAAGGTGGATAGCAGCGGATCGCCGCCTGCCCAATTCAAATAGCCCAAGGTGGAATACGCTGGCACGCCATACACATTCACCTCATAGCCTTCAGCCTTCACTCGCTCAGCCTCTTCTTTGGCGGAAGCTTCTGAGTAATAGCCGCGATAACTTACGCAGCCCACCACGGCAAAGCACCAAGTTTTGAGTTGCAGGGAATACGCTGGAGCAGCCACCACATTCCACACCACCGCGCTACGTTTCAAATCGGCATAGCGTGTGTAGCTGGCGTTATCGGGCAGCTTGAGTTCTTGAGAAGCAAATTTGCGGATGCGTTGCGACAGCTCTAGTTTGCGTTGCGTGGCCTGCGACGTGTTGCTGTCACCCAGCCAATCCTGCACAGGCTTGGCCGCATTCATCACCGCCAAATGGCCTTGGGTGTTTTGCCAGTAGTAGCCAAGATTGCCGCAGCCTGAGATCGAGCCAGCTATCAAAATCATAGCTACAAGCGCAATGAGTACGCCGGCAAACCAACGTTTTCTTTTAATAATTAGCATTCTGAGTGCTTAAACGGCTTCGACCTGCACCGCGCAGTCGTAGAACACCGGGCCGCGCCCCATGTCGGTGAGCTGCTGGCTAGTGACTTCATTCACATTCGTGCCGCGCAGCCCCAGCTTGCGCCACCAGATGCCCAGGCCGTTGACCACGCCCGAGCGAGCACGTGTTGAGATGCGTATTTTGCAGTGGTACGCGCCTCGGTCGTTTAACACTTTGACTTCTGCGCCATCTGCAATACCGCGCGCTGCAGCGTCGTGAGCGCTGATTTCTAGTAGCGGCTCGCCCTCCATATCGCGCAGGCTTTTCACATTCACGAAGGTGGAGTTCAAGAAGTTGCGAGCAGGCGGCGAGATCATGGCCAGCGGGTAACGTACATCGGTGCTGGGCAGCTCGTAATTCGGCACATGATCGGGCAAGCCCACAGTAGGGCTGTCGAATTCGCATTTGCCCGAGGCAGTGGGAAAGCCGCCATTTGCGAAGGGCGCATCGGCAATCTTCAGGGTGGCAAAGCCATCGCGCAGCAAATCATTAAAGCTCACCGCATCGCCAAACGCAGTGCGGCAAAGGGTTTCATCATCGTCAGCAAAGCAAGGCTCGGTAAAGTCCATTCGCGCGGCGAGTTCACGGAAGATTTGTGTATTGGGTTTGGCCTCGCCCACTGGCGAAATCGCGGGGCGGTTGAGCAGCACATCGGTGTGGCCGTAACTCAAATGCACATCCCAATGCTCCAGCTGCGTGGTGGCGGGCAAGATGTAATCCGCGTAATCCGCCGTGTCGGTTTGAAAATGCTCCAGCACCACGGTGAATAAATCGTCTCGCGCGAAGCCTTGCACCACTTTGCTGGAATCGGGCGCAACTGCCACGGGGTTGCTGTTGTACACAATCAGCGCTTCTATTCTTGGCCCAAACTCTTTTGAGGCAGGCCGCAGCAAGTCATCCCCAATCGTGATCATGTTGATCGTGCGCGGCGTTTTGCCTGCCAGCAAATCCGGGCGAAACAAAGCCTCGCGTTGCACTGGGAACTGCCCCGAACTGGACAGCAGCATGCCACCCGCCCGATGCCGCCATGCGCCCACCAGCGCCGGCAAGCAAGCGACTGCGCGCACCGCATTGCCACCGCCGCGCACGCGCTGCATGCCGTAGTTCAGCCGAATCGCCACCGACTCGCCGCGCTTGGCCGCCTCGCCATATTCACGCGCCAATTGAATGATTTGCGCCACTGGCACGCCACAGATCTGCGCAGCACGCTCTGGTTTCCATAGCAGAGCACGCTCTTTGAGCTTGTCCCAGCCCAGCGTGTGCTGCGCAATGTAATCATGATCAAGCCAATCATGCACGATCAGCTCATGCATGATGGCAAGAGCTAGCGCCGTATCCGTGCCGGGCAAGAGCGCGATGTGTTCATGGCATTTCTCCGCTGTTTCTGAGCGACGCGGATCAATACACCACACCCGCGCGCCCAGCCGCTTCGCCTCCGTCACATGCCGCCAAAAATGCAAATTACTCGTGATCGAATTGCTCCCCCAGATGATGATGAGTTTGCTCTCGGCGAAGAACTCCACCTTCATGCCCACTTTGCCACCCAAGGTGTGCATCAGCCCCGCCGTGCCAGCGGATGAGCAGATCGTGCGATCGAGTAGCGATGCGCCGAGCTTATGAAAGAACCGTGCCGCCATACCCTCGCTTTGTGCCATTCCCATCGTGCCGGCATAGCTGTAAGGCTGAATGGCTTGCGGATCGCGCGCGGCAATTGCTTTCAATCGCGCCGCAATATCTGTCAAGGCCTCATCCCACGACACCCTTTCATACTGCCCTACTCCCTTCGCACCCACGCGCTTCAATGGATGCAAAATGCGCTCAGGATGGTAAGTGCGCTCCGTGTATTTGCTCACCTTCGCACACAGCGCGCCCGTCGTGTGCGCATGCGCCGGATTGCCGCGCACTTTGAGCGCGATGCCGTCTTGCACTTCAGTGATGAAGCTGCAAGTGTCAGGGCAGTCGTGTGGGCATGCGCCGGTGACAGTAAGGTGGGCAGTTTCAAGCGTCATACCCGAAGTGTATTCAATGGCCAAGCAGTGCGCAGCCTTGTCAGTTAAATGCAAAGTTTACAGGGGGAAACCCGAGGGTGATTCGTGCAAGCCTGATTCATGATCTACGAATGTCATTTTGTTGTAAGTTTGCGCCATGAACTCTCTTTTTGCTCGCCGAACCCTCACTCTTGCAATGCTCACCGCCTTGGCTTGGCCTTGTGCATTTGCCCAAGACGGTGTGAGCAAAACCAGTTTGAACATCGGTCAAACCACCGCGCTCACCGGCCCAGCTGCCACTTTGGCGCTGCCCTTTCATCAAGGCGCGCGCCTGTACTTTGAGCGCATCAATGCAGCAGGCGGCATCAATGGTCGCAGCATCAACTTGGTCAGTATTGACGATGCTGGCAATCCCGCAGCCGCTCGTACCAATGCACAAAAACTGGTGCAAGGCGGCGTGCTGGCGCTGTTTGGCAGTTATGGCTCAGCGCAGACGATTGCAGCCTATGAGATCATCAAAGACAGCAATACAGTCTTGTTCGCCCCCATGGCGGCTGCCGATGAATTACAAGGCGCGAATTTCCCCAACATCTACACGGTGCGCCCGGGCTACAGCGAAGAAGCATTGGCCATCGTGCGCCACAGCGAAACCCTTGGGACGCGCCGCTTGGGCATTGCGCATGGCAAAGACAGTGAATCACTCAGTGCGCTCGATGCAGGCAAGCGCACCATGCAAGCCTTGGGTGCAAACACCGTGGGCGAGTCGGGTTTTGAGGGCATCGATAAACTGCTCGCAAATAAGCTGGAGTGCTTGCTCATCATTGGCACGCCGCAAGAAGCCGCCAAAGCCATTCGAGAGGTGCGCAACAAAGGCTTTCGCGGGCCAATTTATGGCTTCTCCAACACGGGGGAGAGCTTGCTTGCCGAGCAACTGGGCAGCGCCGGCGCAGGCGTCGTGATGGTGCGCGTCACGCCGCGCTCAGACAATGCGCGCAGCGTGGTTGTTCGAGAGCTGATGGCGGACGCACAAGCCGCCAAACTCGGCAAACCCAATGTTTATATGCTGGAGGGCTACATCGCCGCGCGCACTCTGGCAGAGGCGATTCGTAAAACCGGCAAAGAACCCACTGCCAACAAATTGCGCAAAGCGATCGAGGGCATCAGCGAATGGGACATGGGCGGCTTTCGCATCAGCTTTGATGGCGGGCGCGGCGGCTCGAAGTTGGTAGAGCTGAGCCTGATTGACTCGCTAGGCAAGGTTCGCGAGTAAGTCACTTTACTTACTTTCTCTAAATAGATAACAGAAATAATTGTAACTATTGATTTTCTGATACCCATCGCTCAAAAAACGATGTCTCAAGCCTGCACAATGCAGGTTCATCAAACTCCAAGAGACATCATGACGACTCGTCGCCACTTACTCTCCTCTACGATTGCCTTGGGCTCTAGCCTC
>JAYVJQ010000103.1:0-25202 GCA_043769055.1 Allobrachymonas sp. | reverse complement strand
CGCAGCGCAGCTATATTTTGGACGGCTCGCTCGCTGAGTTAGAGGCTCAGCATGCGCAAGACTATTTGCGCATCCACCGCAATACCTTGGTGGCGCGGCGCGAAATGCGGGCGCTGGAGCGCTTTCATGGCGCAGACGATGATGAAGAGGGCGCGGGGCAAGAGGGCTGGGCGGTGCGTCTGCGACATTGCGAAGAAGCGCTGCAAGTGTCGCGCCGGCAGCTGGCCAGCGTGCGTGCGGTAATTGCTCAGGCTTAAGCGTTTGCAGCTGGTGTGGCGCTGGCAATCACGCCGCCGCCCAAGCAGATCTCGCCGTCATATATCACCGCTGATTGACCGGGTGTGACGGCCCATTGCGGCTGAGGAAACGCCAAAGTAAAACTGTTTTTTTGCGCGGCGAAATCGCATGCAGCATCAGCCTGCCGATAGCGCGATTTGTTGCCGTACGCTCCTGATTGAGGAGCACTCCCCGCGCACCAGCTCACATCATCTGCCTGCAACGCACTTGAAAGCAGCCAAGGATGCTCGTGCCCTTGCACCACATACAGCGTATTCTTGGCCATGTCTTTGCGCGCCACATACCAAGGCGAATGCTCGCCAGCTCCTCGTTGCGCGCCTTTTTCCTTGACCCCACCAATACCCAAGCCTTGGCGTTGACCCAGCGTGTAAAAACTGAGGCCCACATGTTGGCCAATCGTGCGGCCTTTCTCATCTTTGATCGGGCCGGGCGCTTTGGCCAAGTAGCGGTTCAAAAACTCGCGAAATGGCCGCTCGCCGATGAAGCAAATGCCGGTGGAATCTTTCTTTTTTGCATTGGGCAGCTTGATCTCGTCCGCAATGCGCCGCACTTCGGTTTTGTGCAACTCGCCCACGGGGAACAGTGTTTTAGCCAATTGCTGTTGCGTCAAGCGGTGCAAAAAATAACTTTGGTCTTTGCTCGGGTCCAGGCCTTTCAGTAGCTCATGCAGCCCCGTGCTGTCGTTCAAGCGCACCCGCGCGTAGTGCCCTGTGGCGATTTTCTCTGCGCCCAAGCGCATCGCATGGTCGAGGAAGGATTTGAACTTGATCTCTGCATTGCACAAAATATCGGGGTTGGGTGTGCGGCCTGCTTGGTATTCGCGCAAGAATTCGGCAAACACGCGGTCTTTATAGTCCGCTGCAAAATTCACATGCTCAATTTCAATGCCCAGCACATCGGCCACCGCAGCAGCATCGACAAAATCGATGTTGGACGAGCAATACTCAGAATCATCGTCATCCTCCCAATTCTTCATGAAAATGCCGATGACTTCGTGGCCCTGCTGTTTCAGCAGATAGGCGCTCACCGCAGAGTCCACGCCTCCACTGAGTCCCACCACTACACGCTGTTTTTTGCTCATAAGCCTCAATTTTAGGCGCTGGGCCACTTTTCAAGCTTGCTTGCGAATATCAGCTAGAGCAATCACCCATTCGCAAATGCACAATCTACCGGGAAAATCTCGGCATCTTCTTCAAAAGCAATCATCATGGATTTAAAACTCAACGACAAAACCGCCCTCGTCACAGGCGCCAGCGTGGGCATTGGCCGCGCGATTGCCAAGGCGCTGGCCTCTGAAGGCGTGCAACTGGCCATCAGCGCGCGGCGCGTGGATAAATTGGAAGAGCTGAGCGCAGAGATCGTGGCCTCGGGCGGCAAAAAGCCTGCGTTGATTCAAACGGATTTGTATGAAGACGATGCTTCCAAAAAGCTAGCAGCAGCCGCAATATCGGCGCTGGGTAGAGTCGATATTCTCATCAATAATGCGGGTGGCTCGCGCAGCTTCAAAGAGCTGCATGTGAGCGAAGATGCTTGGCAAGAAGCCATCACGCTGAACTTTCACCGCCCGCGCCAACTGGCCGATGCACTGATTGATCAAATGATTGCCAACAACTGGGGGCGCATCATCAACATCACCGGCAAAAGCGAGCCAGAGCATATCAACGGTGCGTTTTGCGCCAAAGCAGGCATGCACAGCTGGGCCAAGGGCCTGTCCCGCATGGTGGGGAAAAACGGCATCACGGTGAACTGCATTCCTCCGGGGCGTATCCTCAGCGAGCAGATTTACCGCAACTACACCCCTGAATACCGCCAATGGCAGAGCGACAACGAAATTCCTGTGGGCCGCTATGGTGAGCCTGAAGAGTTGGCCGATTTGGTGGCGTTTTTGGCCTCGCCACGCGCTGGCTACATCTCTGGCGCGGTGATTCCGGTGGATGGCGGTTTGCGTAAGTACCAGTTCTAAGCATTGCAGCTTAGCGCTACAGTCAAAAATTATTTGAGGACACGCCATGACAGATTCCATCCAACGCCGCACGATGCTATCGGCTACCTTGGGCGTGGCAGCTACGATCGCCGCACCACAAGTCAAGGCACAAGCTTTCCCCAATAAACCGATTCGCCTGATCGTGCCTTTTGCTCCCGGCGGCACAAGCTCAGTGGTCGCGCGCAGTGTGGCAGACGAACTGACCCGATCCTTAGGTCAAAGCGTGGTGATTGACAACAAAGGGGGCGGCGGTGGCGTGAGCGCCATGGCCGAGGCTAAGGCGGCAGCACCCGACGGTTACACCCTCATCGTCACCCATGTGGGCACACTCGCTGTGAACCCCTACATGCTGAAAAATCAGCCCTACGATGTCAACAAAGATTTCACGCCGATCACTTTACTGGCCAAAGTACCGAATATTTTTGTGATCCATCCAGAAGTGCCCGCTCAAAATTTCAAAGAATTTGTGGCGCATGTGAAGAAGAATCCGGGGCGTTTGAATTACGGCAGCGCTGGCAATGCCAGTGCGGGGCATTTGGCGATGGAATATTTGAAGATGGTCACAGGCATGTTCATCACGCACATTCCTTATCGCGGCACAGGTCCACAGCTGACCGATTTGCTCGCAGGCCGCACGCAAGCTTCTAGCGCGGGCACGCCTGCACTGCTACCTCACATCAAAAGCGGCAAGCTTCGCGCGATTGCCACCGGCACTACTGCGCGCATTGCCGCACTGCCTGATGTGCCCACGGTGCGCGAGATGGGCTTCAAAGATTTTGAGACGAGCCAGTGGTATGGCATGCATGCGCCCGCAGGCACCCCGCCCGCCTTGATTCAGCGCTTGCAAGAAGAGTGTGCCAAAGCTTTGAAATCAAAAAACTTGCAAGAGCGCTTTGCGTTTGACAACGCAGAAGCCGGCGGCGGCCCAGCAGCGGAATACGCCGCCTTCATCGCGCATGAGCAAAAAATCTGGAAGAATATTGTGGAGCGTACGGGGATGAAGCCCGACTAAGCTGCCGCATGTACGACGCACCCAAGCCCAACTTAACGCTCCCCAGCTTGCGCGGCCAATGCAGCGCGCAAGAATGGCAAGCTCGCGTGGATTTGGCGGCCTGCTACAGGCTCGTTGCACTCTACGGCATGGCCGACATGATGGCCAACCATATCTCCAGCCATGTGCCCGGTGAAAGCGGCGCGTTTCTCATCAATGCGTATGGCATGCTCTATGAAGAGATCACCGCATCGAGCCTGATCAAAGTCAACCTCGCGGGCGATATCTTGGGCAAACCCGATTTCGCAGCACACAACGCTGGGCTGGACTACGGCATCAACCGCGCAGGCTATGTGATCCACAGCGCGATTCACGAGGCGCGACCCGAAGTGGGCTGCATCATCCATACCCACAGCTGGGCATCGATGGCAGTCTCATCGCTCGATTGTGGCCTGCTGCCGCTTACGCAAACAGCGATGCGCTTTCTTAAAATTGGCTATCACGACTACCAAGGCGTGGTGCTGGATGATGCAGAGAAAGCCTCACTGATTGCCGATCTCGGCCAAGGTGAAGCCCTCATCTTGCGCAACCACGGCGCGATTGTGGTGGGCCGCACAGTCGGCGAGGCCTTCAACTGGCTGCATCGCTTGGAACTCGCCTGCCAATCCCAAATCGCTGCGATGAGTTGCAACACAGCATTTCGCAAAGTCCCGCAAGACGTGCTCGTTGCCACTTGGAACAACTACCAACCCGGTACGCGCAGGCCGTATGGCGTGATGGAATGGCCTGCGCTGCTGCGTAAGTTGGATCGACTTGATGCGAGCTATCGGGAATGAATAATTCGGAGATCAATCGCTTGGGTGCTCAGCTTCGTATTGGCTTGGTTACACCTGACAACCTCATGGCATTAGACGAATTTAGGCGCAGCTTTCGACCGGCTATTCAAGAGATAGCAGAACGTTTGATGTGGTTAGCCGATGGCGCTATTGTGCAAAGACCCTCAAAATCAACACCGTCCATCATTGCGAAACTTCTTCGCCAACCTACGCTTAAACTAACTCAAATTCAAGATGTCGCTGGTTTGCGCATCTTGGTTGAAAGTAGTTTTGGTCAGAGAAATTTAGTTAATGCGATAAAGCTAAAATTCCCCAACGCCAAACTAATTGATCGCATTCAGCAGCCGAGCTTTGGGTATCGCGCAGTACATTTTGTAGTTCATTCTCAGGGAAAACCTGTTGAAATTCAGATACGAACTATCTTGCAGCACAGCTGGGCGCACTTATCCGAGCGTATTGCAGATGCGTATGGTCATGAAATCAAATATGGCGGTGGCGATGCACCATTTCAAAATTTACTCCTCTCGCTGTCTGCTCAAATCTTTGAATTGGAACAGGCTGAGATCAAACTTTATGCTGATGAGTCGCAATTGTCCTCTGAGCACGATCCACTAGTTGGCATAGAAGCGCAACGTGATGCGCTATTGTTGCAAATGGACGCTATTCAACCAGCCATGCCAGTCCAAAGTTAAAATCGAAGCTAATCATGATTTTTCTTATCCACTATGACCGTCGCAATGCGCGTACCTTGACCTTCAAGGACTACGCTGAAACTGAGCGCGCTCAAGCATTGAGTGATCGCTTGGATTTGGAAATTCGCTTCAACACGGGCGAAGCTTCGCAAGAAATTATCTTGCTGGAAGCGCCACGCCGCGAAGACCTGCAAAAAACGCACGCAAAATATTTCAATTGAAGTAGAGAGCACCCATGTTGGACGTTCTCATCATCGGCGGAGGCAATGCAGCTCTATGCGCTGCGCTCATGGCGCGCGAAGCTGGGGCTTCTGTCATGTTGCTTGAAGCCGCGCCGCGTGAATGGCGCGGCGGCAACTCCATGCACACGCGTAACCTGCGCTGCATGCATGACGCACCGCAAGATGTATTGACGGAGAGCTACCCGGAAGAAGAATTTTGGCAGGATTTGCTCAAAGTGACGGGCGGGCAGACGACGGAGCATATGGCGCGGCGGGCGATTCGGGAGAGCAGCACTTGCCGCGATTGGATGAAGAAGCGCGGTGTGCGCTTTCAGCCTTCGCTCTCAGGCACGCTTCACCTCTCGCGCACGAATGCGTTTTTCATGGGGGGCGGCAAGGCGCTGGTGAATGCGTATTACTTGAGCGCTGAAAAACTGGGTGTACAGATTCGTTATGAAGCGCCTGTGGCTCACATTGAACAGCGTGATGGCCGTTTCGTAGCAGCGCACCTGAAAAACGGCGAGCGCATTGAAGCGAAAAGCTGCGTGCTGGCCTGCGGCGGTTTTGAAAGCAACCGCGAATGGCTACGCGAGGCTTGGGGGCAGAATGCGCAAGGCGAATGGCCTTCGGACAATTTTGCGATTCGCGGCACGCGCTTCAACATGGGCGTTGTGTTGAAAGATTTGATAGATCAAGGCGCAGACTTGATTGGCGACCCGACGCAGGCGCACATGGTGGCGATTGATGCGCGCGCGCCGCTGTACGACGGCGGCATTTGTACTCGTGTGGATTGCGTGAGCCTAGGCATTATGGTCAACCGCGATGCGCAGCGCTTTTATGACGAAGGCGAAGATTTTTGGCCCAAGCGCTATGCGATTTGGGGGCGGCTGGTAGCGCAGCAGCCGGGGCAGGTGGGGCATTGCATCATCGATGCAAAAGCGGTGGGCCGCTTCATGCCGCCTGTGTTCAAAGGCGCGAAGGCAGATACTTTGGAAGATCTGGCCAAGCAGCTTGGTTTGAATGAAACAGAATTTTTTAAAACCGTGCGCGAGTACAACGCGGCTTGCAAAGTCGGAAAGTTCGATCACTCCGTACTCGACGATTGCCACACCGAAGGCATCACGCCTGCGAAGACGCACTGGGCGCTGCCCATCGATACTGCGCCGTTTTATGGCTACACACTCAAGCCCGGCGTGACCTTTACGTATCTTGGCTTGAAAGTGGATGAAAACACGGCTGTTCGATTCAAGGGCATCGAATCCCCCAACCTCTTTGCCGCTGGCGAGATCATGGCGGGCAATGTGCTGGGCAAGGGCTACACAGCCGGTGTGGGGATGACGATTGGAACTGCTTTTGGGCGGATAGCCGGTGTGGAATCTGCTCAGAGCGCTATGAAATCATGAGCAAATAATGACAACGATAGCCCTGAATCAACTCATTGCAGATGCCACGCAAATCGCAGGCACACCCGAGCATGAAGTGGCGCGGCAGATGCAAATTTGCAATGCCTGCCGTTATTGCGAAGGCTTTTGCGCCGTCTTCCCCGCGATGACGCGGCGCTTGGATTTCACGCAGCATGATGTGCATTACCTAGCTAACCTTTGCCACAACTGCGGCGCTTGCCTGCATGCCTGCCAATATGCACCGCCGCATGAATTTGCGGTCAATGTGCCGCAGGCTATGGCCAAGGTGCGCGTGAAAACGTATCAAGACTACGCTTGGCCACAAGCTTTTGCAGGGGCGTACAAGCGCAATGGTTTGACGGTGAGCCTAGCGCTCGCTGCTGGCTTGGCTTTGTTTTTCATCCTCGCCGTGGCGATGAACAAAAGCTTGTGGCATGAGCCGCTGGCTGGAAATTTCTATGCCGTATTTCCTCATAATTTGATGGTCATGGTATTCGGCAGCGTGTTTGGCTTTGCGATCCTCGCACTTGCAGTAGGCATCACGCGCTTCTGGAATGAGCAAAATTTTAAGCAAAATAAGCCACTAGCCGGCATAAAATATGCGCAGTATGCTATTAAAAAAGAAGCATTGATGGAGAGCACCCAGGCCGCATTGAGCCTCAAGTATTTAGACGGTGGCCATGGCGAAGGTTGCCATAACGAAGATGAAAGCTGGACTAAGCTGCGCCGCGTGTTCCATCACCTCACCTTCTACGGTTTTATGCTCTGTTTCGCCGCCACCAGCGTGGCCACGATCTACCACTACGCTTTCAACTGGGTCGCGCCTTACGGCTACGCCAGCCTGCCCAAGCTCTTCGGCATCACAGGTGGCATCATGTTGCTGATCGGCCCGGCAGGCCTCTTCTGGCTCAAAACCCGCCGCCACCCACTGCACGGCGATGCCGCGCAAAACCCCATGGACTACGGCTTCATCGCGCTGCTGTTTGCAGTCAGCCTCACGGGCTTGGCCCTCATGCTCGCGCGCCACACACCCGCGCTGGCCTTGCTGCTGTGCATTCACCTCGGTTGCGTCATGGCCTTCTTCCTCACCATGCCTTACGGCAAGATGGCACATGGCTTTTACCGCTGCGCTGCGCTCCTGAAGTTTGCAATAGAAAAGCGCCTGCCGAGCAACTTGAAGCTGAGTGCGGATTAGCCTGCATTCAAACAGCTTTTCCAGCCCTCGAACTGCAAACCCGAAACTCCAAAGCGCACTGCATTGCCTGCATGCAAAGCTTGCAGCTCGCGCAATGCAATGGCGATGAAGGCTTCGCGGTCTTGCACTGCAACGCTATTGGGCAATACAGCTTTCAGCGATGCAGCATCTGCCTTCAGGTTGCGCGCAATGACCTGCGCAATACTCTGCGACAACTCCTTGCGATAACGCAGCCGCAGCGCATCAGGCGGCACCATCTGCTGCGCTACTGCCAGATACTGCTGGCAGCTGCGTTCATACGCCCACACATACACATCGGCCATTAGCTCCATACGACCCATCTCATACACGCCGAGTAAGCCTTCGGTATAAGCCTGAGTTGGCACATCAATGAACGAGAGCGGGCACAGATTGCGCTCAATGAGCGGGATATTCGCCGCAAGCCGCGAGGTGCGCTTATTCACATCGATAAAGGGTTGCAAATAAGGCAGATGCACCATCAGAAAAAAGCTTTGCTCAAATGGATCGGTAATCTCGGACGCCATCTCAATCACCACATCAAACAACTCGGCAATGCGCTGCGGCATAGCGAGCGGCAAATACACACTCGCGCCAATGCCCACCATCTGCGTGCGCAAAGCGCCGCTGTCCATCGGGTTGGGCAGCAGGCCATCAGAGAGCAGCGCATGCAGCGTAATTATTGTGGCGCGGTTCACACCGATGCCGCTGGCAGCTTGCCCGATGCCATGCACCAAGTATTCAATCGCGCGCTTGTGATTCAAAATCATCTGCGCTTGCAGCGCATCTTTGCCTGTCGCCTCTAAGCCCTCTTCAATGAGCTTTTGCGTATCCAGCCGCGAATAAGTGTTGCCCTCCAAGCGGCTAGACGACCAGCTTAGATCAATCAGCAAGCGGTCAAAAATATCTTTCGCAAATGTGCCTGCGGGTGCGGGCGTAGAGCTTTGCCCGGATGATCGCGCTGCCATGGCTCCGCGCCCCATAAGCATCAATTGCTCACGCTGCTCTGATCTCAGGTAATGCGTGTGGTTGGGCGAATATTCTTCAAGCAGCCCAGTTTGATAACCCACAGGCTTTCGTGCAATCAAAGCTTGTTTCACATAAGCCCGAATCTCCTGCCCGTCCGCAGACAAAGGCATGCTCTGAGCACCATAAGAAGCCAAAGGCTCAGACACAAACATCGGCGGCTTAGCCAGATCTTCTGCCATCAAGCTGGCATAAGTGCGCAGCTTGTCGGTCGCAGGCAAGGCATATCGCGCGCCTTTTTTGAGCCCCATCACCCGAATCGCACCAGATGCCACGAGCCGCTGCAATTGCCGCTGCAAACTTCTCCGCGAGCCGAAATACAGCTCCTTTTCTTGGGCAGCTTGCTCAATGGCTGACAAAGACATGCCCGCTTGTGAAAGCAGGTTTAAAAGCTGATTGTCACTTAAATTGGCGCTCATGGCGCTTATTATGGCGCGATTTGGCGCTTATTTAATCTATTGGTGCCAAATCCACCTTCTCAAAGATGAAAAATCTAAGCCCCCACTCCATGCACCGCAGAATGCGAGTCTAGTCATTAAACACTATGAATTCAATAGCATCCTGCGCAGATTTTATAACGGCTAACTGACTAAAAGTATCATAAAAAGCCAACTTGGTAGGGTGTGTGATCAAGCCGCCACTGCGATGGGAAACTGCGCTGCAAGCCCATCGCTGCCCGCTGCAAACGCCACCTCGAGTTGCGCGCGCTGAGCGTCTGACAAGCTACGCGTGAGAAAGTCTCGGCCATTAGATTTTTCGCCAGCGATGTACATCTGCGTGGTGAGCAACTCGCGGTTGCCGAGTTTGACTTTGAAATGGATGTGCGGTGGTCTGCCGGGGTATTGCACGGGCTTGATCGTGCGAAAGGCGTAGCGGCCATCAGCGCCAGCTTGCACGCGGCCAAAGCCTTGGAAGACCATGGGGGCGCTGCCGCTTGAGCGGCTGTGGCGATAGATGCCTTCATGGTTGCATTGCCAAATTTCTACCACTGCACCGCTCACGGGCTTGCCTTGAAGATCGGTCACTTGGCCGCGCACCCAAGCGGCTTGACCATTTGAATAGTTTTGCGTGCCATTGCGCAGCAAATCGAAATCTGCATCTTGCAATTGCTGATCGGGATAAAACGGGCCTTCACTTTGGCTGGGCGTGGGGCGCAGGGCGGTTTGCGCATGGGTGATTGAGGGCAGCAGCGTGGGCATTGCAACAAGGCCAGCGCCTTGCGCCAGATGCATCAAATGGGTGCGGCGAGTAGAGGCAAATACTGAGCGCATGGCGAATCTCCTGAGTGACTTGAATAGATCTTGACACAGGCTGCCAAGTTCCGTGCTGCTAAAGTGATGCGCTATGACTGACCACGATTTGATTGACATCTTGCATACCCAACGCACCATCGCTGTGGTGGGCCTTTCGCCCAAGCCGGAGCGCCCCAGCTACGGCGTGGCGCAGTATATGCAGCGCATGGGCTACCGCATCGTGCCGGTGAATCCGGGGCAGTCAGAGATTTTGGGTGAGCGTTGCTACGCGAGCCTGCGAGAGATTCCGTTTGCGGTGCAGATGGTCAATGTGTTTCGCAACGAAGAAGATGTGTTGCCGATTGCGCAACAGGCAGTGGCGATTGGTGCGCAATGCTTCTGGCAGCAACTGGGCATTGCAAATTTAGAAGCTGATCACCTCGTGCGCGCAGCAGGCCTACGCAGTGTGATGGATTTGTGCCTCAAGATTGAGCATCGGCGGCTGGCGCTTGCACCTTGGATGCTGGAGGCAATTCCAGCCACGTAATCATGTGTTTCGATTCATGCGCAGTCGCGCATTAAAAAGCTGCAATGCTGAACCAAGCATAATCAGCGCGTGAATTCTGATCAAGCAACTCCATTGGCAGGAGCTCTCCCCCAAGACGCGCAAAGCATCTTGGAGTTGGCTGCGCATTCGCTGTTTGGCGTACTCGCAGGAGCGAGCGAAGGCATGCTGCTTGTGGATGCGCAGGCGCGCGTGGTGTGGATCAACGAACAATACCGCCGATTTTTGCCCGCCTTGGGTTATGCCCAAGAGAGTGATTTTGTAGGGCATGCGGTTTCTAGCGTCGTTCAGCACACGCAGATGCATCGCGTGCTGGAAACGGGCAAACCCATCCTGATTGATCTGCTCACCAACAAGGCGGGTACTTTTGTGGTGAGCCGTATCCCGATTAAAGACGATGCAGGGCGCGTGATTGGCGCCCTTGGCATTGTGTTGTTTGATCATCCCGAGACGACGCTTCAACCCCTCATCAGCAAATTCGCCCGCTTGCAGCGCGCGCTCGATGATGCGCGGCGCGAGCTTGCTGGGCAGCGGCGCAACAAATACACTTTTGCCAGCTTTGTGGGCAGCAGTCCAGCGGCAACAGAAGTGAAGCGCCAAGCGCGGCGCGCGGCGCAATCAAGTAGCCCGGTGATGCTGTTGGGCGAGACAGGCACAGGCAAAGAGTTGCTTGCGCATGCGATTCACGCGAGCTCGCCGCGCAGCAGTGCGGCCTTGGTGAGCGTGAACATTGCGGCGATTCCAGATACCTTGCTTGAAGCGGAATTTTTTGGTGTAGCGCCTGGAGCCTACACAGGCGCGGATCGCAAAGGTCGGCAAGGCAAATTCAAGCTGGCCGATGGCGGCACGCTCTTTCTGGATGAGATCGGTGATATGCCGCCCGGCTTGCAAGCCAAGCTGTTGCGTGCCTTGCAGGAAGGTGAGATTGAGCCGTTGGGCTCTAACCAGCTCATCAGCGTGGATGTGCGCGTGGTGGCCGCCACCTCACGGGATTTGCATGCGCTTGTGCGAGAAGGCAAGTTTCGCGAAGATCTGTTTTATCGACTCAATGTGCTGCCGATCCGTGTGCCGCCCTTGCGTGAGCGCGCAAGTGATGTTCCTGCATTGATTGAGTTGCTGGCCGAAGACATGAGCCTGCGCAATGGCATAGCTGCGCCTGAGTTCACCGATCAAGCGGTGGCCTTACTTATGCACCAGCATTGGCGCGGCAATATTCGCGAGCTGCGCAATGTGATCGAGCAAGCCTTATTGCGTAGCGATACCCAGCGCATAGATGCTGGGTTGTTGGAGAAGCTGTTGCGCGAATCGGGTGTGGAGCCAGCGCCCAAACTGTTTGAATCTTCCACGCCTGCAATGGGTGCTTCACCACAGCAGGCCGATCAGCGTCCGTTGGCTGTGCAGGTGGCTGAGCTTGAGGCACAGGCGCTCGCCATGGCCTTGCAAGCCACGCAAGGCAACAAGGTGGCCGCCGCCAAATTACTGGGTATTTCCCGTGCAAAACTCTATGCTTTGCGAGCCTTGGAAATGTCTGAAATAAATGCAATTGATTGATCTTCAGACATTTTATTTGTCTAAAAGAAATACATTATTTCAGAGTAGTAGGAAAAATCTCAATGAAATCATAGGCTTAAAAACTGGCACGATGCATGCATTATATTGGAAATCACAACAATCCTATTTGGAGACATGATGAACAGAACACCGTACATGGCGCGCCGTTTGGGCCTGGCAGCTCTCGCCACTTTTGCCGCACTCAGTGCATTGGCCTCTAGCGCTTGGGCACAAAACAAAGACATCAAAATAGGCCTGATCTACAGCCGCACCGGCCCGCTCGAAGCCTATGGCAAGCAAACCGCCACAGGCTTCGCCATGGGCTTGGAATACGCCACAGGCGGCAGCATGACAGTGGCCGGCAAAAAGCTCGTGGTGGTAGAGAAAGACGATCAAGGCAAGCCTGATTTGGGCAAGTCACTTCTCGCCACCGCCTACTCGGATGACAAAGTGGATTTGGCCGTGGGTCCCACCTCCTCAGGCGTGGCGCTTGCCATGCTGCCCGTTGCCGAGGAATACAAAAAAATCTTGCTGGTGGAGCCTGCTGTTGCAGATTCGATCACCGGCGACAAGTGGAACAAATACATCTTCCGCACAGGCCGCAATAGCAGCCAAGATGCGATTGCCAATGCAGCAGCGCTGGATAAGCAAGGCGTAACGATTGCCACACTCGCGCAAGACTACGCCTTTGGCCGAGACGGCGTGAAAGCCTTCAAAGAGTCGATCAAAAAAGCAAAGATCGTGCACGAAGAATACCTGCCAACCAACACCACAGACTTCACTGCGGGTGCGCAGCGGTTGATCGACAAACTGAAAAACGAACCTGGCCGAAAAGTAATTTGGATCATCTGGGCGGGTGCTGGCAATCCTTTCAAGATTGCGGATTTAGATCTGAAGCGCTACGGCATTGAAATCTCCACCGGCGGCAACATCCTGCCTGCGATGAATGTCTACATGAATTTTCCCGGCATGGAAGGTGCGACTTACTACTATTTTGGTTTTCCCAAAAATCCAGCCAACGTGTGGCTCGTGACCAATCACTACAGCCGCTTCAAGAGCCCGCCTGACTTCTTCACCGCAGGTGGCTTTGCGGCTGCCTCAGCTGTCGTGGCCGGGCTGAAGAAAAGCAATGGCGATACGAACACCGAAAAGCTTATCAGCAGCATGGAAGGCCTGAGCTTCGAAACGCCTAAGGGCACGATGACTTTCCGTAAAGAGGATCACCAAGCCATGCAATCGATGTATCAGTTCCGCGTGGCAGCCGGTGCCAAGCCGGGCGCTATTCCTGATTTGCATTTGGTGCGCGAAATTCCAGCATCCGAGATGAACGTACCGATTCGCAACAAGCGCTGAAGTTTTGGGAGACTGCTGTTGCGCAGCGGCGTTTTGCTACGCCCTTGCGCGGTGGCCTTGCCCAAAGGGGTGGCCACCCCTTTTTTGTAGGTAGACGTGTAGGAACTCTTGGACACACAGGGGCGCATCTCAACCCAAAATTTTAGGAGACATCTCATGCATTCATCTTGGAACAAGCTGAGGCTTGCTGCGTGCGCGGCCGTCGTCAGCTTGGCGTTTTCAGACTTAGCACATGCGCAAGCCAACCTCGGCGCTTATAACATTGATAAAACCAATATCACCGTCTCAGGCTTATCGGCAGGCGGCTTCATGGCCAATCAATTGGGTATGGCGCATTCCTCGGTGTTCAAAGGCATTGGCGTGTTTGCAGGCGGTCCTTACATGTGCGCCGGGCAAAACAACTTCACCGCTTGCATGAACAATGCCACGATCTCCGCCACGATGCTGACCAACATGCAAAACACCATCGACAGTTGGAGCGGCGTGCAGATCGACAACCGTGCCAATGTCGCTGGCCAGAAAATCTTCATGTTTGTGGGCAACAGCGACACGACTGTGGGGCCCAACCCGATGAACGCCCTGCAAACGCAATACAACAACAACGGCGTGGCGGCGAGCAATTTGCAATACATCAAGCGCAACAGCACCGCGCATGTGTTCCCGACTGACTTTGACAGCACAGGCAACAACACCTGCTCCACTACGGCATCGCCCTACATCAGCAACTGCGGCTACGACGGCGCAAAAGAAGTGCTCACACATTTCTACGGAACGCTCAATCCACGCAACAACGCACCAGCCTCGGGTAACTACATTCAGTTTGATCAATCCGAGTTCACCAGCAATGCAGGCATGGCCTCCACTGGCTGGCTCTATGTGCCCGCCAACTGCGCCAGTGGCAGCCAGTGCAAGCTGCATGTGGCCTTGCATGGCTGCAAGCAAAGCTATGGCGATATCGGCGACAAGTACATCAAAAATACGGGCTACACCCGCTGGGCAGACACCAACAGCATGATCGTGCTGTTCCCACAAACCAAAGTTGATAGCATCAGCCGCAGCACGGCAGCCAGCGGTTCCCTGCCCAACCCCAATGCCTGCTGGGATTGGATCGGCTGGTATGGCAGTAATTTCGCGCAGAAGGCCGGCACGCAAGTCACCGCGCTTAAAGCCATGGTTGACCGTGTCTCCTTAGGCGGTGCGGGGGGAGGTACAACTACCTTGGCAGCGCCAACAGGTTTGGTCATATCCAATGCAACCACCACCAGCATGAAGATCAGTTGGAATGCTGTTTCTGGCGCAGCCAGCTACAACGTCTATCGCAACAGCAACAAGGTCAACGCGCTGGGTGTGAACGCGCTGAACTACACCGACAACAGCTTGACCGCGGCCACGACTTACCAATGGACCGTGCGCGCTGCGGATGCCAATGGCGTAGAAGGTGCAACCTCTGCAGCAGTTTCTGGCACGACGCTAGGAACTACGCCAGCCACTTGCTATACCGCGAGCAATTATTCGCATGTGCTGGCTGGCCGTGCCTATATCTATTTTGGTTTGACCTATGCCAATGGCTCTGGCCAGAGCATGGGCTTGTACAACATCTTCGTGAGCAATACGCTCAAGAAAACGGGTTCTAACTATTACATCATCGGCACTTGCCCTTGATATCTTCTTTGATCGCCACATGAGCATATTGGAAACACGCGAACTGACGGTTCGATTTGGGGGGCATGTGGCCGTGAATGCGGTCAGTTGCGTGTTCCAGCCGGGCACGTTGACGGCCGTTGTGGGTCCTAACGGCGCGGGTAAGACGACCTACTTCAATTTGATCTCAGGGCAGATTGCCGCTAGCGCCGGCAGTGTGCATTTAGACGGGCGCGATCTCTCGGGCCTTGGCACCTCGCAGCGCACGCGCGCTGGTTTGGGGCGTGCCTTCCAACTCACGAGTCTGTTTCCGCGCCTGAGCGTTCTGGAGAATGTGCGGCTGGCGGTACAGGCCGTGGCAGATGGCAAGCATCGCCGTGGCCTGAATCTGTGGAGCATTTGGAGTGACCATACTGCACTCACGAACAAAGCGATGGAGATTCTTGATACCGTCTCACTCGACAAGCGCCGCGATGACACGGTCGCCAGCTTGCCGCATGGGGATCAACGTAAGCTGGAAGTGGCTTTGCTGATGGCGCTCGATCCGCAGGTGTATATGTTTGATGAGCCGACCGCCGGCATGAATGCTGCCGAAGCGCCGGTGATCTTGAATTTGATCCATCAGCTCAAGGCTGATAAAAGCAAAACGATTCTATTGGTGGAGCACAAAATGGATGTGGTGCGCGAGCTGGCGGATCGCATTATCGTGCTGCACAACGGCAGTTTGGTGGCAGATGGTGAGCCTGCTGAAGTGATTGCCTCTCCTGTTGTGCAAGAGGCTTATCTGGGCATCGCCAAGGAGGCCGTATGAGCGAAAACCTTCTGGAGCTGCGCGGTGTTCACACCCATATTGGCGCGTATCACATCTTGCATGGCGTGGATTTAACAGTGCCCAAAGGCCAGCTCACTATGCTGCTTGGCCGCAATGGTGCGGGCAAGACGACCACGCTGCGCACCATCATGGGTTTGTGGCAAGCCTCGCAAGGCAGCATCCAATTTGCAGGGCAAGACATCTCGCGCAGCAGCACGCCCGAGATCGCGCAGCGCTCGATAGCCTATGTGCCAGAGAGCATGGGCATCTTTGCAGACTTAACGGTGAAAGAAAACATGCTGCTGGCTGCCCGCAGCGCCAAGCGTTTGGCTCAGCTCGATGAGCAGCGCTTGCAATGGATTTTTTCTTTGTTTCCCGCAGTCGAGAAATTCTGGAATCATCCCGCAGGCAAACTCTCTGGCGGCCAAAAGCAGATGCTCGCAGTCTCTCGCGCCATTGTGGAGCCGCGCGAATTGCTCATCATTGACGAACCGAGCAAAGGCTTAGCGCCCGTCATCATTAACAACATGATCGTTGCCTTCGCCCAGCTTAAAGCCAGTGGCGTAACGATCTTGCTGGTGGAGCAAAATTTCAATTTCGCCAAACGCTTGGGCGATAGCGTGGCCGTGATGGACAACGGGCGCGTCGTACACAGCGGCAGCATGCAAGCCTTGGCCGATGATGAAGCCCTGCAATCTTCTCTCTTGGGGCTTGCTCTATGACGATACAAACTAAATTGCAAGAACTCGATTGGAAGCCCGTGGCCCTCGTGCCCGTGTTGGCGCTGCTGGTATTGCCACTCATTGGCTCACCCTCCACTTGGCTCACGCTCACAGTCGCAGGTTTGGCCATGGGCATGATTATTTTCATCATTGCCTCGGGGCTCACGCTGGTGTTTGGCTTGATGGATGTGCTCAACTTCGGCCACGGCGTATTCATCGCGCTCGGCGCTTTTGTAGCCACCAGTGTGCTGGGCAGCATGGGGGACTACACCTCATCAAGCAGCCTGTGGATGAATATGCTCGCCGTGTTGCCAGCCATGATCGTGGCCATGCTGGTGGCAGGCGCAGTGGGGCTGGCTTTTGAACGCTTTATCGTGCGGCCTGTGTATGGCAATCACTTGAAGCAAATCCTCATCACCATGGGCGGCATGATCATTGGCGAAGAGTTGATCAAGGTGATCTGGGGGCCACTACAAATTCCGCTGCCTTTGCCCGAAGGCATGCGTGGCACGGTGCTGCTGGGTGATGCGGCGGTGGAAAAATATCGTTTGATTGCCGTGGTGGTCGGTCTCTTAGTGTTTGCGCTGCTGATCTGGACGCTCACGCGCACCAAGATCGGCCTCTTGATCCGCGCCGGCGTGCAAGATCGTGAGATGGTCGAGTCTCTGGGCTATCGCATCAAGCGCCTCTTTATCGGCGTGTTCATGATCGGTAGCGCATTGGCTGGCCTAGGCGGCGTGATGTGGGGGCTCTATCAGCAAAACGTGATTCCGCAGATGGGCAGCCAAGTCAATGTGCTCATCTTCATCGTACTCATTATCGGCGGCTTGGGCTCCACAGGAGGAGCGCTGATTGGCGCGCTGCTGGTGGGCTTGATGGCCAATTACACCGGCTTCTTATTTCCTAAGCTGGCCTTGTTTTCCAACATTGCTCTGATGATGGCCATCTTGCTGTGGCGGCCTCAAGGTGTGTATGCACTGAACAAGTGAGCAGACTCATGATCCACAGACTTCTTTCTCATGATTTGCCACGTAGCCGCGTACTGACGGTTGTGCTGGCTGCTATTACTTTGGCTTTGGCTTTGGCTCCCTTCCTCTTTCCGGGCATCAAAGCGATGGATGTGGCCGCAAAGATTTTGATCTTTGTGGTGTTGGCCGCCAGCTTTGATTTGCTGCTGGGTTACACAGGCATTGTGAGCTTTGCGCACACTATGTTTTTTGGTATTGGCGCTTACGGCGTTGCGATTGCTTCTACGCGTTGGGGCGCGAGCTGGCAAGCATTGGCTGTCGGGCTGGCCGGAGCGCTAGCGGTATCTTTCGTATTGGCGCTGGCCATTGGCCTGTTCTCGCTACGCGTGCGAGCGATCTTCTTTTCCATGATCACACTGGCATTTGCTGCCGCTTTTCAGACGCTTGCTTCGCAGCTCTCAGAAGTCACTGGCGGTGAAGATGGGCTTACTTTCAAAGTGCCAGAAATCTTGTCACCCGGATTTCAGTTGCTGGAGAGCCCGTTGCTGGGTGTGGATATCAATGGTCGCCTCCTTTGCTATTACCTCTTGTTTGTAGTGGCTGTGGTCCTGCTGCTGGCGATGCTGCGTATAGTGAATTCGCCCTTTGGTCGCGTGCTGCAAGCGATTCGCGAAAATGAATTCCGCGCCGAAGCCATTGGTTATCGCGTGGTGGTGTATCGCACCATTTCTAGCATTGCTTCTGCTCTGTTTGCCTGCCTTGCCGGAGCAATGCTGGCGCTTTGGCTGCGCTACAACGGGCCCGATACTTCTCTGTCGTTTGAAATCATGATGGATGTGTTGCTCATCGTGGTGATCGGGGGCATGGGTACGATTTATGGCGCATTGATTGGCTCAGCCATCTTCTTGGTGGCGCAGAGCTATTTGCAAGATATCTTGCGCTTAGGCAGTGAGGCTGCATCGAGTGTGCCGATGCTGTCGGCTTTGCTTTCACCAGATCGCTGGTTGCTTTGGCTGGGGCTTTTGTTTGTGCTCTCGGTGTATTACTTCCCCACAGGCGTGGTGGGGCGTTTGCGTGAACGCAGCGTGGCCAAAGGGGTGCGCAAATGAGCATGCCCAAAAGCTCGCGCGTGCAATCGCGCTACCTTCGTTGCGTCGGGCGTGAAATTCATTTCATGGACTGGGGCGATCCGAGCGCACCTGTGGTGGTGGCTTGGCATGGGCTGGCGCGCACGGGTCGAGATATGGATGATCTGGCCGCTTGGCTAGAGCAAGTAGGCTACCGCGTGATTTGCCCGGACACGATTGGACGTGGCCTGAGCCAGTGGAGCCCGCTGCCCGCGCAGGAATACCAGCTATCGTTTTATGCACAAATCGCTCAGAGCTTGCTGGATCAATTGCAGATTGATCATCTGGACTGGGTGGGCACCTCCATGGGTGGTGCGATCGGCACGGTGTGCGCAGCTGGATTGTTGAAAGGGCGCATCCGCAGCTTGGTATTGAATGACAATGCGCCCGAGCTCGCACCCGCTGCGCTTGAACGCATCCGCGCTTATGCTGGCCAGCCCCCTGCTTTTGAAACGATCACTGAGCTTGAAGGTTTCTTCAAGACCGTGTATGAACCTTACGGTTGGCTCAGCGATACACAATGGCAGCGCCTGACAGAAACCTCGGCGCGCCGCTTGCCTGATGGGCATGTCACGCCACACTACGACCCTGCCATGGTGCAGCAATTTACCGAGCATCCCAATGATTATTTGATCTGGCAGCACTACGATGCACTCGATATTCCCGTGCTCTGCCTGCGCGGTGAGCGCTCCGATTTAGTGAGTCGCGAGGTGGTGGCAGCTATGCGCATGCGCGGGCCCGGACGGCTGGGTTTGCTACGGGTAGACGAGATAGCAGGTTGCGGTCATGCTCCGGCGCTTAATGTGCCTGAGCAATGCCAAATACTGACGGGGTTTTTACAGTCACAACTTGCACCAGCTTAAGTTTGTGGCTTTATGCTTTTTGCTGTGAGGCCAAATACAGCCCCGGCAAAATCAGCGCTGCGCCTATTGCGTGATACACGTAAACCGATTCGCCCAACATCGCCCACCCGAGCAGCGCGCCATACAGCGGCCCCATATAGAGCGCCGTTGCTGTACGAGCAGCGCCTAGCGTCTTTTGAGCCGCTCCATATGCCCAATAGGCTAGAGCCCCCGGCAGCAAGCCTGAAGCAGCAATGAGAGCAAACGATTTCCAACTCCACAGCGTTTGCGAGAGCGGCAGGCCAGACATTGCCTCTGCAATGGTGAACGGCACGAGCACCACGCAGCCGCCCAGAGCAATCAACACCAGCCGCGCCAGTGGTGAAAAATCAGTGGGCCAGCGCTTCATCAGCAGCGCATAACCCGCCCAGCTAAACGCGCAAGCCAGAATCCACAAATCCCCCGCCACAAAGCGCACCAGCAGCAAATTGCCCCACTGCCCTTTGATCACCACATGCACCAAGCCAATCATGGCCAATGCAATGCCCAGCCACTGCACCCCACGCAATTTTTCATGCAGCCAAATCGAAGCGCAGAGCACGATGAAAACAGGAGAGAGCGAATAAATCAGCGCAATATTCGTGGCACTCGTGGAGCGCGCGCCGATATACACCCAAGCCCCACACACCCACATGCCCAAAGCCCCGAGCACCAGATACTGCCAAGCATTCTTGAAAATCAAATGGCGCTTCTCGCGCAACTCAGAAAATGCAAACACCCCCAGCACACAAGCTGCCAAGGCCCAACGCCCCAGCGCCAACATATGCGGCGCAATCTCCCCCGGTGCCATGCGCGCGACTAGATAGTTGACTGACCACAGCGCGGGTGTGAGCAGGAGCAGTATGAACGCGAGGCGTTGGGAAATAGGAGTCATATTCAGAAATACCAAGACCTGCATTGTAGGTGCAGGTCTTGGCTGAGATGAATGAGTCACTATGAATTCAATAGCACTCTGCGCAGTATTCTTCCCGGCTACTTGCCTAAAAAGCTTCAAAATATCAGCGCAAACTGACACTCATCTGCTTCCACTGCGGTTGCTGCCAGCGCTGGAAAGCGCCCAAGATGCTGGCATCGCTGGCTTGGCGTTTGGCACTCAGCGTTGAGATTTCCATCACTTCGTAACTGAGCTTGTATTTGCCTTCGCCGCGTGCCTCGCGCGCTACCAGCATGTATTCACCGCCCTGCACCCAGCCAGCCAATTCGGCATAGCCCAGCTCGGGCAAGGTAGCGGCGGGCGGCAGCACATCAATCGTCCACTGGCCAGCAAGCTTACGAAACACCCACATCTCGCGCCAATTGGCCATCGTTTGCACAGCCAGCGCGCCTGCATTGCCTTCACGGTTCACACTCCAAGAGGCTTGCCACACAATGCCATAGGTGCAGCGCTTGGCCAGCATTTGCTGTGCGCTCATGAGCTGCACGCATGTCTCGCCTAGGTTGCTGCTGGCCTCCATGCGGATGGATAAGTTACTGCTGCTCGCAGCGGCAATCGGCGCAGCCGCCCAGCGCGAGGCATTCACGCGCATGATGGCATCGTTGTGCGCGGCAACATCTTCATCGGGCAATTCGCTTTTATTCACAGCGCCCAATGCATCCAAAGCACGCTGCGCAGCAAGTTGTGCCGTGGGCAAGCCTTTGCGTGATCGGTCAAATGCCACCGTGCTCCACACACTGGCGCGGCGCATCTGCAAGCGATTGTGCAAGTAAGCAGGTAGGTTCTGAGCATCAGCTTTATCGAGCACAGCAGCGCGCCACTCTTCTTGCTTGGCTTGCTCCAAAGGATTTTTCAGGGCCAGCTGCGGGTCATCGCAATCATTGCGGCTAAGCGCCAAAGCAGCGCGCGTTTTGTGTTCGCTGCTGGCCGCTGCTATGGCCAACAAGCGGGCAAATACGTCACCGTCGTAGCAGATGCGCATTTTGCCGTTTTGCTCCACACTTTCAAAGCGAATGCCATAGCGCTGCGCGGCATCGAGCTGAGCAGTCACTGTCTCTTGCGCGGTTTTAGAAAGGCCGGTAGAGCTGGCGCGGCTGGCTAAACGCTCCGCTGCATTGCCAAGGGCATCAAGCACTTGCGCACCGGCTGCACCGCTCATCTGATCCGCGCTGGCCGCTTTGAGCCAAGCTGCGCCATAGCCAAAAGTCAATCCCTCGCTGCCGGGCGCATCTTTCACAAAGCGCAGCACGGCCAGCAGTGAATCGGCCTGATCTGGCGTGAAGCTCACACGGCGCACTTGGCTCATGCGCACATAGCCGCCGCGCTCGCGCCGCGTATCCCACACCTGCGCGTAGTCCAAGCGCTCGCCGCGCAGCTCCACCAGCTCGCCTTGCCACAGCTGCGCCTGCTGGGGCGCAGCATCGCGCGGCGCATTGCGCAGGGCCACATGGTCTTGTGCGATCAAGGCGTATTGCGTTGTTTGTGCGCTTGCGGCGGGGCTGCAGAAAGTCAGCACAGCGGCTGAGACGACGGATAAGCCAGTGGTGGTGAAGCCAAGAAGTGAGAGGTTCATGATGATGTACTTTCAAAGATGGATGAATAAATTACTGAGGTTTTTCTTGATCTTCTTCAGCAGGCGCTGCGGCTTGCTGGGTACTGGTGGATTTGGTTTTGCTTCCGAGCAAGGTTGAGCCAATGAAGCCGCCGTCTGATGGAGGCGCAGCGATGATCACTTGCACTTTGTCGGAGAGCTTGTCAGCCATGGCTTTTTGAATCAGCAGCGGGTGGCGCGTGAGTAGTGCGCCTTCACGTGCCATTTGCTCCGCGCCAGCAATGCCCACCTTTTGCATGCGAAAAGCCTCTGCTTCAGCCAAGCGCTGGCGGGCTTTGGCTTCGCCATCGGCCTCAATGCGGCGCGCTTCGGCATTGCCTTCTGCTGTGCGAATGCGTGATTGCTTTTCGGCTTCGGCTTCGAGCTTGCGCTGCTCTATTTGGCGCTGCTTGAAGGGCAGCACATGCTTCATCGCTTCTTCTTGCGCCTTGGCCGCAATGATTTGCACATTGCCCGCTGCCTCGGCTTGCAACTCGCTGCGCACTTTCTGAGCCTGCGCTTCCATTTGCCCCTCTTGGATTTGCTTTTCTTTGAGCTGCAAGGTGTAACGCATTTTTTCTGTGGCCAACTCTTCGGCCATCAAGGTTTCCATGCGGCGGCTGTAATCTGCGGGCAAATCCACTTTGCCTACTTGCACGCTGCGCAGCACCAAGCCTTCTTGCGCGAGCTTTACTTTCAGCTCAGCCTCAATCGCTTGCTGAATCTCCACGCGCTTGCTGGAGAAAATCTCGCGCACGGTGTAGCGCGCAAAGGTTTTGTAGGCCACGCCTTGCAGCGCAGGATCGACCAACTCGCTGCCCATGTCTTGTTGGGTGCGCGCGGCAACCACGCTCACTTTGCTCGGATCGACTGCATAGCGCACCATCAGATCAATACCGAGCGACAAGCCTTCTACCGATTGCACAGGCGCTGCGCCATCGGCCTTGGCCATGCTGGCCGCGCGATAGCTTTGATCGCGCATGGGCACGATGCGCAAGCTATGCAGGCCCGGGATCACCCATGCATTGCCTTCGCTGATTTCGCTTTGTGCGCCGGTAAGTTGATTGATGCGCAAACCTGCTTGGCCGGCATTGATGTTTTGCACGGGAGGATGCTTGATGAGTGCATAACCGCCAGCGGCGATCACGGCGAGCGCAGCAGCGGCAATCATGGTTTTGCGCGATGGTGCAAAGTTAAGCGCGGGTGCCGAGCTGCCTTCTGGGGCAGCAAACAGGGTTTCTTGGGGTTCGCTGCTTGTTTTGCCGAAAGCGTTGCGGGCATTGGCCAAGATGTTTTTGAGAGAAGTGATCATGAAAAGCTCCTAAATAAGTGGGAGATAACTCCCGGTTGTTGATGGACTCAATTGTTCTCAGAACGGGCGGAAGCAACAACGCCAGCGCGGGGCGCAAGTCTTCAGGGGCAGCGCCAAGATCTTCCGGGTGCGGAAGATTTCTTCCGAACTGATGTGCCGCGCAGGTTTCATAATGGCGGCATGACTGCACCTCCCAAAATTGCCCTGATCGAAGACGATCAACCCACCAGCGCCCAGCTGGCCGCATGGATTCGCGCTACGCGGCCCGATATTCAGATTGATTGCTGGTTCAACCGTGATGAGGCTGAAGCCGCTCTTCAACGAGAAAACTACGACGTCGTGCTGCTGGATATTGAGCTGGGCCATGAGCGGCATGCGGGCGTGGCGCTCATCAATGCGATCAACAAGCACCGCCCCGGCACGCCGGTGCTGGTGATCTCAGCGATGCCGGCTGCGATTTACCGCAGCATCATGAAGGCGCTGGATGCGTGGGATTATTTGCAAAAAACCACGTTTGAAGAGCGCGATTTCATTGAGACTTTTCTTGAAATCCTGCGTGCAGCGCTTAAAAATCCTGCGCCTAATGCTACGAAATCAGTAGCAGTTTCTACAAAAACGCTTGATGACCTGAGCCTTGATCCCCTGTGGCAGCGCACGCCCACATGGCGCGGCCAGCGGGTCAATCTGCCGCTCACGGCGCAGCGCATCTTGGCCACCTTGCACCAACGCGCGGGTGAAGTGGTGAGCTATGAGGAGCTGTTTGATGTGGTCAAAAGCGGGCGCAGCCGGGACAACGTGCGCAAGCATGTGAGCACCATCCGCGAGGCATTCAAAGAGGTGGATGAAGATTTTGCAGGCATTGAAAATATTCCCATGCGTGGCTTTCGCTGGATGCCAACAGCCGCAAGCAGCAAGCCATGAAAGTGCCGAGCATTGAGCTGCCCAATCTGGAGATGCCCCGCTTGGGGCTGGCCTTCTTTCGCAGGCGTTTGTTTTTCCGCGCGATATTCGTGCTCTTGATTGCGGCCACGCTGGGCTTGGCACTGGCGGTGTTGCAAGATGAGAAAGAGCGCAGCTACCAAAATTACCAAGCGAGCTTTAAGAAAACGCAATCAGAAATTTTGGCGCGTCTGCGCCACCCCGCTGGGCAACTGGCCCTGCTCAATCCTCAGCATAGTGTCACTTCAGGTGAAGGGCTTGTACCGATGCTCTTGCCTTTTGGTGCCTTGGATTTTGACGATCCCTTCAAAGCGCAGCAAGCCATTGAGAGTGCTGGCTGCGCAGTGCAATTTCAAGATGGCGCTAGCCTGTGCGCAGCGATTGGCAGCAATCCGTATGCAGGCGGTTTTGTCTATTTGGCGGGAAGTTTTGCCAGCAGTCCATTGCAAGGCCGTGAGAAGGGGCAGTTGGACTTGCAAAGCGTGGCGCGGCTTAAAATCACTTTAAGCCAACGCGGCAGCACCAGCACTTGGATTGCACCCTTGGAGTTGCAAGCTCAAGATGCAGGCGCAGCCAGCAATGCCTTGATTGGGCGCTGGGCAGGCTTTGTGGAAGCGGATACTCAGAATAGCGGCATGCAATTGATCCGCGAGACGCGGCCTGTGCGCGAGTTTCGTGGCTGGGTGTGGCAAAGCTCAACGTGTGTGGATGCAGCGAGCACGGCATCGGATTGCTCGCGCCGTGCTTTCTTCTCTGTTCGCTTGCCAGCCGAGACACTGCGCGAAGCGGTATGGCGCAAGCCGCAAGTGGTGTGGCCACCTGCGGATTTGCAGGAGATGCGCGTGAGCATGCAAGTGAGCACGACTTCTGGTGTGGTGATGACCAGCAGCG
>JAYVJQ010000102.1:0-7362 GCA_043769055.1 Allobrachymonas sp. | reverse complement strand
GCTCGACCGAGAAGCTTTTGCTCAGCGCACACCCATTCAGCGTCTCGATGCGTTGCCGGCGCGGTGAGAAAATTCAGTTGCGCGTCACTTTCTCACGAGACGCTGAATGGGTCTAGGCGCGCAGAGGGCTTCTCGGTCGAGCGCGGCCAGCCAAGGTCGAGCAGTACAAAAGATGGCAGCTTATGAAACCAAGTCAGAGCGCCTAAAAGAAACCCTCTGCGCGCCTAGGCACGTTCAGTGGCCTGGGCGAGCGGGTCGTGCGTCAACCTCAAAACCTCAAATAACTATTAAAACAATAGCACTCCACGCATATTCCATGCCGGCTAACTGCCTAAAACGCTTCAAAACGCATACAAAACTCACTTCGCAGCAGCCAAAGTACGCACATCTTGCTCGTACCCCTTGAGTACCTGCACAGCCTTGGCTCGCTGCGTTGCTGTGGTGCTGTTGTGAATACTCGCAAAGCCTTGGCAGCTTTGCTGCGTGAGTTTTTCAACGTAAGCGCGGTAAGCAGGATCGGGTGAATTCCAAGCGCGGGCAATGTACTCGCGCAAGCTTTGCTGGGCAGCGCCAGCGCTGGCTTTGATGGCAGCCAGCGTTTGCAAACGCTCGATCAACTCTTGCTGCCTGCGGGCGCGCTCTTTGAGCGATAAGGCCGCATCAAAGGCGGTTTCGCTGACCAAGCGTTTGATGACCGTGATTTGCGCTTCGTCCAATTTGCCGTAGAGTGATTCGCTGCGCTCAATCGAGCGCTTGAGGCTTTTCTCTGTGCGATCTTTGGCGTTGCCTTTGATGTAGTCGCGGGCGTATTCCTCATTATTCTTCGCGTACTTGCGTTTGAGGTGATCAAGTTGATCGGGCGTGATTGTAGGCGCTAGCTCAGCCAAAGCAGGCAGGGCTTGGTCGCTCACGTTGTCTACCAAGCCGCGCACTTGGCCATACAGCAAGCAGGCCTGCGTGCCGCTGATTTCTCTGGGCATAAGCTTGGCCGCCTCTTGGAGTAAGGAGGCAGTTTTGGGCAGCTCCTGCGCGCGATGCCAAGCAAACAGCTTGGTGAGTTCGTCACGCACCTTGGGCGTTTGCTGCTCATTGAAATCAAAATAGCCGTCCAGCCACCAATAGCTTAAATCGGGTGCTTGGTTGTAGGCCAGTTTGATGGCGCTGCACGAGGTGAGTAGCGTTACCGCGATAATCACGGAAACAACTCTGGCCGAACGACGGATAGTAGAAATGAACTTAGACATTGTGATCATGGCGGCGGGTAAAGGCACCCGGATGAAAAGCGCAATCCCCAAAGTGTTGCACAAACTGGCAGGCCGCGCTTTGCTGGGGCATGTATTGCTCGCCGCCGCGCAGCTCAAACCACGAAACATTATTTTGATCACGGGGCATGGCGCTCCTGAAATAATAGCATACAGCGCATATTTCATGCCGGGTAATGACCAATTTGGCTTAAAAAATGTGCTCCAAGAGCCGCAATTGGGCACAGGGCATGCGGTGCAGCAGGCCTTGCCTGAGCTTGGCGATGATGGCCTGGTGCTGATATTGAATGGCGATGTGCCTTTGATTGAAGCGCCAACCCTCCAGCAATTGGTCAGCACCTGCGCTGGGCAGCACCTGGCGCTGCTCACCGTGGAGTATGGCGACCCCACAGGCTATGGCCGTATCGTGCGCGCAGGCGATGTGGTGCAAGCGATTGTGGAGCACAAAGATGCCACGCCTGAGCAGCGCGAGATCAAAGAATGGTACAGCGGCGTGATGGCCGCACCCGCTGCACAGCTCAAAGTTTGGCTGAGTCAGCTCAAAAACGATAATGCACAAGGCGAGTTTTACCTGACCGATATTGTGAAAATGGCGGTGAGCGATGGCACAGGTTGCGTTGCGCTCAAGACGACCGATGGCTTGCAAGTGGCCGGTGTCAATAGTCCTGCTCAGTTGCAGGAGTTAGAGCGCGCTTATCAAAAGCGCACAGCCTATTCGCTAATGGAAAGCGGCGTGCGCATCATGGATGCAAGCCGCTTTGATCTGCGCGGCTCTTTGGCGTGTGGGCAAGACGTGAGCATCGATGTGGGCTGCGTGTTTGAAGGCGCTGTGAAGTTGGGCGATAACGTGAGCATTGGCGCGCATTGTGTGATTGCGAACTGCACGATTGCGGCGGGCGCTGTGATTCATCCGTTTACTCACATCGATGGTGGCAAGGAGGGCGCTTCGATTGGCGCGGGCTCATTGATCGGCCCGTTTGCACGGCTGCGGCCCGGTGCGCAGCTGGCAGAAGAGGTTCACATAGGTAATTTCGTTGAGGTGAAAAACGCTACGCTGGCCAAAGGCGCTAAAGCCAATCATCTTGCTTATCTTGGCGATGCGACGGTGGGCGAGCGCGTGAACTATGGCGCAGGCTCGATCACCGCGAACTACGATGGCGCGAATAAACACCGCACCGTGATTGAAGCAGATGTGCATGTGGGTAGCAACTCAGTACTCGTTGCGCCCGTCACGCTCTGTGCAGGCGGCACGATTGGCGGCGGCTCAACGATTACCAAAGACACGGCGGCGGGGGCATTGACGGTGGCGCGGGGCAAGCAGGTGTCAATTGCGAATTGGTCGCGGCCGGTGAAGAAGTCTAAAGGCTGAATACCGAAACATCCGGAACGCAGAAATCACAGAAGTTACACAGAAAACACAGAAAAACAGCCAAGAAATGAGTTTGTACTTCTCGCGATAAAAGCTATGGCAATCAGCAGGCTTTTTGTATTGGATTTTTCTGTGTTTTCTGTGTAATTTCTGTGATTTCTGCGTTCCGTATTTTTGGATTTCCCTCTTCAAGCCCGAGTTAAAGCCAGCGCTCCCAAGTCACCCACCTGCAAACCCAGCCCAGCGGGCACGAGATCGCAGCCTGCGGTGAGCGAAGGAAGTTTGCCTTCAATCTGAGAGCGCAGGCGCGGCAAGATCAGATCTTGGTTGTGCCAAAACACGCTGCCGCCTAAGCTGATGCGCTGCAAATCGAGGGTAACGATCAAGTTGTACAAAGCGCGGCCCATGATGCGGCATACATCATCAATTTGGGCGATAGCCGGCGTATTACCTGCGCGGGCTGCTTCAAAAATAGTAGCGCTAGGCTGACCAAAGCGCCGCTCCATGGCGTTGCCAGCAGTGAGGCCCTCCACATCGCCGATGTTGCCGCAACCGCACAGAGCATCCAAGTTGTCGCTCACAAACATATGCCCACCGTGGCCCGCATTGCCGTTTTTGCCGCGCAAGATGTGGCCATCCACACACAGGCCCATGCCGATGCCGGTGCTCCACGTGACGTAGGCGCAATGATCCAAGCCTTGCAAAGCGCCCCAGCGCCGCTCGGCTTCTAGCGCGCCAATGCAATCGTTTTCTAGCCGCACGTTCGGGAAAATCGCGGCCAGTGGTGCTTGCAGGGGTGCAGTCATCCATTCGTTTGGGAGGCCGCGCGCCTTGCCTGCCAAGCCGCCGCAGATGTTGGGCGCGGCCAGCTCGTATGCGCCAGCATTCACAATGAACGGCCCGCACGATGAGATGCCCACGCTGGCGATCTGCGCACGAGTCGCGCCTATATGCGCGCTGCTCGCATCGATCAAGCGAATGATTTGCTGCGCCAAAGCGTCGGGCGCGCCTTCCTTTACGGTGGGCTCGGCGATGCGTGCATGCAGGGTGCGCGTGGTGACTGATTGTGAGTCAGCTAAGGAGACGGCGACTTTCGTGCCGCCAATGTCTACGCAAGCGTGGAGAGAATTCATGACTTGGATTATGCGGCCCATGTAGCGAATGATCGATGCCTCAAAATGCCTGAAAGTTTTGAAACAGGTACGTTACTCACGCTTTGGCGCATCGCCAATGGACGGGCGGCTGGTCAAATCCGCGCTGTGCAACGCATGCAAATCCATTGGATGTTGCCCCGCTATAACGCTCAGCAGGAGTTTGGCCACCTGCTGCCCATGCGCCAGCAGATCATGGCTGATGCTGGCCAAGGGCGGCTGCGCCAATTGGCCTGCCTCGGTATTGCCAAAGCCAATGATGGAGACATCTGAGCCGACCTGCAAACCGTGCTCACGCGCTGCGGCGTATGCGCCTAAAGCTAGCGCATCCGAGGCGCAGATGAATGCAGTCGGTGGCGTAGCGTTTTGCAGCATTTGACGAGTGGCATGCAGCCCTGCTGTACCGGTTAAATCCGTGTAATGCACGGGGCAGTCTTGGCTGGCAAGCTGCGCCTCTAGGCGCGCCTGATGCATGCCACGCTCAATCAAGCTGGCAAATGTCATATGCGCCATGCCATTGATCAAGGCTATTCGGCGATGGCCTCGCGAGATCAGGGTTTGCATCGCGCTGTAAATGCCTTGCTCATAATCCGTGTCAACCCATGCATGCGGGGCGTTGTCTAACGTTCGGCCATAGGTCACAAAAGGAATTTTTTGCTCTTGCAGGCACTGGACTCGCGCATCGAGCGTGCGGGTGCGCGTGAGTACCATGCCATCGACCAAGCGCCCTGCAATCAAACGGTCTAGCTCCACTAACTCTTGATCGCCACCGGCCAAAACCAGCGACAGGGTGAAGTAGCCCTCGATCCGCAGTGTTTCCGATACGGCCAGGTGCAACGCGGCCATACTGCTATCGACCGAGCGCCCATCACGGGTTGCGTTGACGATAGCAATCGCGCCCGTTTTACCTGTCGCCAAGCGGTGCGCCGCGGGATGCGGCGAGTAATTCATGGCCTTGGCTGCCTGCATCACCCGCGCCCGTGTGGCGGCGCTCACATCGGTGTAGCCGTTGAGCGCACGCGAGACGGTCGAAATCGAAATTCCTAAAGAATCGGCGAGTGCTTGGATCGACATGGCGATGCGTGTTCTTTGTCAAAAAAAGAGCAAATCAATTCACCACGCCCACCTTGCGCAATCCCATCTTCTGCGCCAAAGCCGTCATCGACACAACCAGTGAATACGGCGTATTCGGCTCGGGCGTGATGTGGATTTCTGGTTGTTCGGGGAGTTGGGCGGCATCTGACAATCGGGTGTCCAAGGTGGCCACATCGCTGATGATCTCATCGTTCCAGCGCACGAAGCCCCTTGCATCGATTTGCACGCGGATGAGTGGGGGCAAGGCGGCGCTGCTCTTCGTTGGCATATCCAGCGGCACGGAATGCAGTTGCGCAGGGATGGTGATGATGAGCATGACGATCAGCACCAGCAGCACATCGATCAGCGGGGTGGTGTTCATCTCGACCATGGGCTGCGCCTCGCTGCCTTCTTTGGCGCTTGAGTGCAATGAGCTGGGGTAGAGCTTCATGGGCGTTTACCTTGTGGGCCTTGCTGTCAGCGCTGCGCGGTCTTGCTGGGTTTGCTCGGTGAGAAGGCTGACCTGCGCCCAGCCTAAGCCCTGCGCCATGTCGATCACGGGGGCGACGGAGGCATACGGCGCCGCACCATCGGCGCGGATGTGCAGCTGGATGCGGCTCGTGTTGCTGCCGACCACGGATAGCGCGTTGGACAGCGCTTGCACGTTGGCCACTGCGTCGTTGTTCAAAAACAAATTGCCCGCTGCATCAATGCTCACGATCACATAATCGCCGCTGGTGTCTTGCTGCTTCGCGCTTTGCACCGGCAGCGCCACTTTCATGCTGGCGCTGACGACGGGTACGGTGAGCAAGAAGATGATGAGCAGCACCAGCATCACGTCTACCAGCGGCGTGGTGTTGATCTCGGCGAGCCAGCCGTCGTTGTCGTCTGACTCTGAAGATTGCAGGGAGAGGGCCATTATTTTTCTTCTGAATGTTTTTCAGTGGCCAGCAAGACGATGTGCAGCTTACTGCCGAAGTTGCGCATGCTCTCAAGGGCCAGTTTGTTTTTGCGCAGCAGCCAGTTGTAGCCAAACACGGCGGGCACGGCCACGGCCAGCCCAATGGCCGTCATGATGAGCGCCTCGCCCACCGGGCCGGCCACGCGGTCAATCGATGCTTGGCCGCTGGCGCCGATTTTGACGAGTGCGGAGTAAATCGCCCAGACCGTGCCGAACAGCCCCACGAAGGGTGCGGTGGAGCCGATGGTGGCGAGCAAGGCCAAGCCATCTTGCATGCGGGTTTGCACGCGACTTAAGGCGCTTTCAATCGCGCGGATGAGCCAGGTGTCGTAATCGACGCGGGGCTTGAGCACGGCGTATTGGCGCACGGCATCTGCGCCGGATTCGCTCACAAATTTGAGCGGGTTATCTGCACTGAGTTTGACGAGATTCGCACCAACCGTGGTGATGTTGTCAAACGCGGCATGGGCTTGGCTGTTGTGTGCCTCGGTGCGTCGCAACTCTAAAAATTTGCGCACGATGACGGCCCAACTGGCAACGCTCATGACAACGAGCAGCAGCAAACAGAGCTTGGCAATCCAGTCGCCTTGACTCCAGATGGCCGACAGGCCATAGGGGTTGGCGGCGGCAGCCGCGTTTTGCGCAGCGGACAGGCCCATGTTGGTAATGGCAGTCGTCACCGTGTTGGTGGCCGTGCTGAGTTGGGTGGAGATGGTTTGCGCGTAGGCAGATGAGATGAGCATCATTTGGCACATTTCCCTTCGAGAGTGCGTTTGAGGAGAGGGCCGATATTCAATAGGCCAGCGGTGGTGGTGTCGTTGATTTTGTTCTCGCCGCCTTGTGCGGTGGCATCTTTGGTGCAGTCGAGATTTTTGGCGCTGTCGATGCCCTCGGCCAGTGGATCGCGCGGGGGGCGGCGCAATTGCTCGTTGGCCATCTCGGAGATGCTGCGGCGCGGTAGAGCGGTAGGCGGCGTGTAGGGATAGGTGCGCGTGGTGGAAGGTGTTGACGGCGGTAGGTTGAGGTTGAGCGGCGGACGTGCTGCGGGGGCGGTGGTGACAGCACCCGTGCTGCCGCCCGTGGCCGGGCCTGTGGTCGCACCAGATGTTACCCCCGAAGGCGCGCCAGATGGGCTGCCGGTAGCGGAGCCTGTTGAGGCGCCCGTGTTTGCACCCGTTGCTGTGCCGGTCGCGACACCTGCTTGACCAGCGGGTGTGGCAGCGCCAGTTGCCGCAGTGGAGGGCGCTGAAGTGGAAGGTGCGGTGCCTGAAGAAGCGTTGGCAGGCGATGACGGCGCGGCAGCGGCGGGCGCAGCACTGGGGCGATTGCTGGCGGCGTTGGCGGGCGGGCTTGAAGGAGCGGGTGTGCTGGCCGTGGCTGGCGCAGAGGGTGCTGGCGCGGGTGCTGGAGAGGGTGACGCAGTGATCACGGGTGCAGCGGCGGCGGGTGTGACGGGCGTGGTGGTGACCGTGGCTGTAGCGGGAGCGGAAGCCACTGCTGGGCGAGTGGGGGGCGGCACTGGGGCGGGTGGAGGCGGCACAGGCG
>JAYVJQ010000101.1:0-4654 GCA_043769055.1 Allobrachymonas sp. | reverse complement strand
CCGATGAGAGAATAGTGGTCAATGTACAAGGCGATGAGCCGTTGATTGACCCGCAATTGATTACTAGCGTGGCAGATTTATTGAAAAATAGGCCGCTAGCCGGCATGGGAACTGTAGCGTATGCTATTGAATCAGTAGCAGATCAAAGTAACCCGAATATCGTCAAAGTGGTGCTCAATGCGAAGAGTGAAGCGCTGTACTTCAGCCGCAGTTTGATTCCTTTCAACCGCGATGCGCACCCAAACGCCCCCAAGCCGCTGCGCCACGTCGGCATCTACAGCTACCGCGCAGGCTTTCTGCGCCAATTCCCCAAGCTGCCCCAAGCGCCGATTGAAATCAGCGAGTCGCTGGAGCAACTGCGCGCGTTATGGCATGGCCACACGATTGCCGTGCATGTGAGCGATGCTGCGCCCGGCCCGGGGGTGGATACGCCGGAAGATTTAGAGCGCGTTAGAGCGATTTGGCTATCCAGCCGAGCTTGATTTCGTCACTGAGTTGTCCATTCATCATCACAAGTGATGATGCAGTATCTTCGCACTTCTGTGATGCTGTGTAGATGCAACACAAGGACTTAAAACCCATTATTTCAACAGCTCTTTGCACAGTAGTCATGCTAACTTCAGCTTGTGCGAACAGAAGCATTTCGCTCAATGAACAGCAAACTCCACAGTCTAGTTCAGCAGTGTTAGAGCAACGTTATTTTGGTTTTTTATCACTCAATCGCACTCAAGATACCAAATCGCCGAGCTCTCAAGTATTGAAGATTTCTGGTCTTGGCTTGCGATGGGGCACATACAACGCTTTGGGCTACTTTGAGGAAATACGTTTCACAGTGCCATCTGGGTGCAAAGTTGTTGTTTTAGTTCGCAATGAGCAAGAAGCTCTATCAGTTTCCCACATTCTTAAAGATTCACTCAAGGAGTCACCATGCACCGTACTTTCGCCATCTTGATTTTACTCGTGAGCAGTTTGCTCGTTGGTTGCGCGTTACCGCAACATAACAACACGCTGATATTTTCTGTTCAGCGCGATGTGGGTGTAGGTGTCAAAACGCCAGTTGATGGCACTGCGCCAAGCGTTTATTTAGGCTACAAAAGCTTGGAAATGGCTTGGGTACCACTTTGGGCAAATCAACGTAATGAGACTGGCCGATTGACTACTATGCCTTGTACGACCGAGACTGCACCAGAAGGCAAATGCAAACATGGCGCAAAATTCGTGGGTGACAGTGATTCACCCGGGAAAAATGATGCGCATGATGCTTACTCCACTTTCGCCAGCTTCGGTGGCGACTTTGGCGCTGCTAGCAGCAAAGACAATGGCCCGACTGTCAGCGGCAAGATGGCAAGCTTCTTTGCCACCGGGGTGGCTGCTCAGCATTTGGCTAAGGCACCACAAATGGTTGGCCTCCCCTCATCAGAGAAAGATAAAACAAAAACCGACGAACCTAAAAAACCAATTGAACTGATCTCAGATTTTCTAAAAACCACAGGGGCAACGACTCAAACAATCACCGCCGTCACAGCCAGCGGGCAACCAACAACCCCGACGGTTGGGAAATTTGACTACGCTCCCGCATGCGTTGCAAAAATGGGGGAAATCGCAGGTTTAGATGCAGCCAAGAAGGAATTGATCAAAAAAATTGCAGATAAAAATATCAACTATGCGGATTTTGTGTCGGATTTACGCGCTGAGGATAAATTCGATTCCAGTCGAGAGAATTTAGGTATGGCAGCTACATTACTGAAGCAGCAATTGTCTAACCAGTTTGCCGAGAAGGACAGCAAGAGTGCTGCCCGTGCCGCAGTTTGCACTTAACTAAGCTTGCAGGAGCTTGCTCCCGAAGTAAGCCTACGCGCAAGCTGCCCATGCTATCCTCTAGGCAGTTAATAAAACGAGGATAGGTATGAGACTCATTCTGTTGGGCGCGCCCGGTGCTGGCAAGGGCACGCAAGCGGCATTTATTTGCAAGCAATTTAGCATTCCACAAATATCCACCGGCGATATGCTGCGCGCGGCTGTGAAAGCTGGCTCGCCGATGGGCGTGGCCGCGAAGAAGGTGATGGATGCGGGCCAACTCGTGAGCGATGAGATCATCATTGGCTTGGTAAAAGAGCGCATCAAAGAGGCCGATTGCGCCAACGGCTTTTTGTTTGATGGCTTTCCCCGCACCATCCCGCAGGCGCAAGCCATGCGCGATGCGGGTGTGCCGCTGGATTACGTGCTGGAAATTGATGTGCCGTTTGAAGCCATCATCGAGCGCATGAGTGGCCGCCGCAGCCACCCCGCTTCGGGCCGCATTTATCACGTCAAATTCAATCCACCCAAAGCTGAAGGCAAGGATGACCTGACTGGCGAGCCTCTTGTGCAGCGCGATGATGACAAAGCCGAGACGGTGCAAAAGCGCCTCGATGTGTACAGCGCCCAAACCCGCCCACTGGTGGCGTATTACAGCGACTGGGCAACCCAAGATGCCGCCGCTGCGCCCAAATACCGCAAGATTGATGGCATGGGCGATGTGAGTGACATCACGGCGCGGGCAATGGGGGCATTGAGTTAAGGTGGTAATCTAAGCGGATGCACAGTATCCGTCATTCACTCTTCAAGCCAAGCCTTGCCACCGCAAGCTTGGCTTTTTGCTTGCTGCTCGCAGCATTTGCCGCCAAAGCTCAAGCGCCCGCGCAAGCAGCACCCAACCCTACAGCCGCTGCCCCGCCAATGGTCACCTCCGCCGCACAAGGCATGTGGCAAAGCGCGCGCACCAAGCTGCTGCGCATTCGCATCGTGCCTTTAGGCCAAACCAGCCAAGCATCCATCGGATCAGGGTTTTTCGTCTCTAGCGATGGGCTGCTCATCAGCAATTTTCATGTGATCAGTTTGGTGGCTTTGAAGCCTGATCGCTACCAAGCTTTGTATGAAACTCCTTCTGGCGAAAAAGGCGAGTTGAGCTTGCTGGGTGTGGATGTGGTCAACGATGTGGCGCTCTTGCGCATCAAAAGCAAAGAGGCACCTAAGCCCACCGATGCTTTGAAATTCAGAGCCGCCGGGAGTCCCTTGCAGCGCGGCGAGCGCATCTTCTCGCTGGGCAACCCACTGGATGTGGGCTTTGCCGTGGTGGAAGGCACGTACAACGGTTTGGTGGAGCGCAGCTTCACGCCGCGCCTGTTTTTTAGCGGCGCGATCAATGGCGGCATGAGTGGCGGGCCGGCGCTGGATGCGCAAGGCAATGTGGTGGGCATCAATGTGGCCAAGCGGCTCGATGGCGAGCAGGTGAGCTTTCTCGTGCCCGCCGAGCATGCGCAAAAGCTCATCGCCACAGCGCAAAGCGCCGCGCCAATCACCACCGCCATGTATGCCACGCTGACTGCACAACTCACGCAGTATCAACAATTGCTCACCGAGCGTTTCATGGCCCAGCCTTGGAAGCCGCAGGTCAATGGCGGCGTGAGCATTCCGATTCCCTCGGATGATTTTTTGCGCTGCTGGGGGCGGCGCGAGCAAATGGAAAGCAAGGCTTTTCAGTTTGCGCGCACCGATTGCCGCATGGAATCCAGCATCTACACCGGCGAATCCAACATTGGCATGATCTCCACCATTCACGAAGCCTACGACGGCAGCAAACTCGGCGCCACCCGCTTCATGGACCGCTACACCAAGAGCTTTGAAAACGAGAATTTCTACAGCGGCGTGCGCCCCTCCACCAAACCGCAGTGCCAGCAAGGCAACGTGCAGCCCGCTGGAGGCCCGCCCCTGCAAACCGTGCTCTGCATCAGCGCCTACAAGCGATTCAAAGGCCTGCACAGCGTCTCCATCCTCGTGGCCACGCAAGAAGGCACGAGCACTGGCACCATCAGCGGTACTTTGGGCCGCCTCAACGCCACGGGCGTCAGCTTTGCCAATGGCATGAAGCTCGCGCAACATTTTGTCAATGGCTTCAAATGGGATGCAGCGGCTAAGACGGGAGGCTCGAAATGACTGAGCCTGTGAACGATACAAAACTGGATGGCCTCACCCGCCTCACGATTGAATACCTTGATGCGCAGGGCAATGTGCAGCGCAGCGAAGCCATGGAAGGCACGCAATTTACGCTGCGTGTGCAAGGCGAGGGTTTACACGTCGTCAATGCGCAAGCCCAAGCAACTGAGGCTGCGATTGAAATCTCCAACTCCCGCCCCCGCTGGCAGCAGCCCCTCCCGCTCGCGCTCATCTTGCTGGGCATCGCCGCCCTGCTCACCACGCTGGATTTATGGATCGCGCACAACCCCGATCAAGATTCGCGCAACTACGTGAGCTTTGCGCTCGGCCTGCTCGGCGGCGTGGCCGCTTGGGCGGCGGTGTGGGCGCTGCTAGGCAAAATTATTGCCAAGCAGGCCCATTATGTGTGGCATGTGTGCATTGCGCTTGCTGGCTTGATTGCGCTCGATTTGGTGCAAAGCGCGATGCATTTCCTCTCCTTCGCGCTCGGCTGGCATACGCTGGGCCGGATCGATGTGCTGAGCACCTTGTTTGCAGCGGGCCTCATCATCTGGGCGCATCTGGCCTTGATCGTGCCGCTGGGCAAAACCAAGCATCTGCGCGTAGCGATGGCAAGCTTCACAGCCGTTTCAATAGCGCTCTTGATGTGGACCAACCACCGCCGAAGCGACAGCACGCT
>JAYVJQ010000100.1:0-3282 GCA_043769055.1 Allobrachymonas sp. | reverse complement strand
TTGGTGGCTTGGCGCTGGGAATCATTGAAGTAGGCGGGCACGGTGATCACGGCCTCGGTCACTTCTTCGCCGAGGTAATCTTCGGCGGTTTTCTTCATCTTGCGCAGCACTTCGGCGGAGACTTGCGGGGGCGCGAGCTTGGTGCCATCAACTTCCACCCAAGCATCGCCGTTGTCGGCCTTGGCAATCGTGTAGGGCATGAGATCGATGTCTTTCTGGACTTCTTTCTCTTCAAAGCGGCGGCCAATCAGGCGCTTGACCGCATACAGCGTGTTCTTCGGGTTGGTCACGGCCTGATTTTTCGCAGGCGCGCCCACGCGAATCTCGCCATCTTTCATGTAGGCAATGATGGATGGCGTGGTGCGCGCGCCTTCAGCGTTCTCAATCACCTTGGGCGAGTTGCCCTCCATAACGGCGACGCAAGAGTTGGTCGTGCCCAAGTCGATTCCGATGATTCTTCCCATGATTTTTACTCCAGTAATTTCAATGATGTTTTGGATGTGAGGATGGATACTAGTTTTTCAAGCCAAGCCAAGTCAGGAACACAGAAAGCACAGAAAAACGCAGAATACACAGAAGTTTTTATGAATTTTTCTGCGTTTTCTGTGTAATTTCTGTGCTTTCTGCGTTCCGTGTTTCTTCTTTACCTAATGTCAACTCAAGCCGAAACAGTGACCAAAGCTGGCCGCAAGGTGCGCTCGGCGATCGTGTAGCCTTTTTGCAAGACGGCCACGATCGTGCCTGCGGCCTGCGTGCTGCCTTCAGGCGCGGGCACGACGCTAATCGCTTGGTGCTTGGCCGGGTCCATCGCTTCGCCTTGCGCGGGGTTAATTTCGATCACTTTGCTGCGCTCAAGCGCGGATTTGAGCTGGCGCAGCGTGGCTTCAGCGCCCTCGCGCAATTGCTCGTTGGTGGCGTTTTGAATGGCCAAGCCAGCGGTCAAGCTGTCCATCACCGGCAGCAAGCCTTCTGCAAAGCTCTCGACTGAGTATTTGCGGGCTTTGCTCACCTCTTCTTCGCTGCGGCGGCGGGTGTTTTGCACCTCGGCGGCGTTGCGCAGGGCTTGGTCTTGTAAATCGGCGATTTTGGTCTTCATGGTGGCAATTTCAGCCAGAGCCACGGTTAGTGCGTCCACACTATCGGCCTCGTTAGCGGCCAGTGCTGCCTCAATTTCTTCAGGCGAAGCGTCAGCGGGCGTGCCGGGTGGAGCCACGGGGGCTGCTGGCGTATCGTTGGGGCTAGGGGCAGAAGAAGCGTTAACTTCTTGATTGTCCTCAGGTTTTTTAGGTTCTGTCATGATGCTTGGGAGTCGTAAAACAAATGCTCCGCGCTAGTTGGGGGTGAAGCTACGCAGTTCAAGAGCTGAAGTAGGCGATGAGTGCAGCGTGGGTGTGTAAGGCAAAGATATTTACTATGAATTTAATAGCACTCTACGCATATTCTATGACGGCTACATGCCATTTTTGCTTAAAAAAGGCACAAAAAAACAGCCCGAAGTTCATTCGGGCTGTGGAGGTAAGGATCAACCTTGGGAAATACTCAATCAGACATTCAAACTCACTTTTTCTTGGCCTTGGCGCTGGTCCATTTGGTGGCAAATGCTCCCAAATCGTTCATGCGTTTCAAAAGATCGGTGCCGCTGCTGGTCAGGCTGTAGCCTGAATCTCCGTGGCCCACGAGGGAGGCGGCGCGCAGCTCTTTCAAGCGGGTGTTCAAAGTATTCGGGGTGATGCCGCCCACGCTGTCTTGCAGCAAACGGAAAGTTTGCGGGTGGCCATCTTTCAAAGCCCAGAGCACGCGCATCGCATAACGCGACTCCAGCAGATCAAACAGGGCATTGACGGCGGCGTTGTCTTTAGCGCTCATGAAAGGTAGCTCCTAAACAGTATTTTGATGAAGTGATGTCAGAGGTTTAGTCTCGAACTGATTGAAATATAACGGTTTTTTAGGAAAATGCTACAACTTTCGTAGCTTGCTATGCTTTTCGCACTGGGGAAAACCCGAATTTGTAGCGAAATTGCTGCACTTTTGGTAGCGCCTCGCGTTTTGCAGGCGCTGCTAATCGGCGTAAATGCGCTGCAAAAGCGAAATCAAAGTACGTCGCTGCGCCGAGGTCAGCCGATTGGATGCATCGATCTCTAACTGGGAGACCGTCTTTTCTGCTTCAGCCATGAAGGCATGGCCTTGGGGCGTTAATTCCAAACCGATGGCGCGCTTGTCCAAAGGGTTTTGCCTGCGAGAAATCAAGCCTCGGTTCTCAAAATTATTGATGGTATTGACCAAGCTGGGAGGCAATAAATCCAAAGCCGTACACAACTGCCGCGAGGTGATACCCGGGTTATGCAAAATCAGCGACAAGACAGAAAAATCCACAGGCTTGAGCCCATAGACCGCCATTCTTTCCAAAAAAAGCCCGATCACGCTCACTGCGGCGCGGCGGCAGTTGTAGCCAATCAGCGTTTCCAAATAGCTGGTGTCTACCGAGCGTTCGGTAAGAGTCGTTTTTTTCTTGCGAATTTTTACTTGCATGCTGCGATTTTAGGAGCAGTTAGCGCAGAATGGACGCGCCTAAGAACTAAAAAAGCCTGGGAAATCCCAGGCTTTGAGTTGATTCGACCTTGTTTATTGGCAGCTAAAGTTAGCCGCTTCTTCCACGCTACCTGAGCCTTTGTAACGTGCAACTTTCGGATAGGCGCAGAGGGGGCGCGTGCGGTTGGCGGCCCAAGTGGCAGGTACATCCGCATTCACGCCGCCTGCATTGCCTGCGCCGCGAGCGGTGGCAATGATGCTATCAGGGGTCACGCCGCGCTCTACCCAAGCAACCAAGGGCGTGAGCATGTCAAACTGATCGGTAGAAGGCCCGCCCGAGCAATGCCCCATGCCTGGCACGCGAAAGAGGCGGGCAAAATTGCTCGCATCGCCGCCGTTGTTGGTGTTCAGGCCTTTGATCCAAGATTCGGTGTCATTCACGGAGAAAATCGCGTCGCCCACGCCATGGTAGGCCATGATTTTTGCGCCACGGTTTTTCAGTGTGCCCAGCTGGGTGGGGTTGGGTGGCGCCATGAAGCTCATGGCCGATTCGGTGTACACGCCACTGGTGGCAGTCGTTCCCGAGGTCAGAGTGTCTATGTTTGCTCCCAACACGTAGTTGAAGCCGTTGAACCCAGCTGGTGTGCCGGGAGGGGTGTTGAAAATCATCGCCACGGCGCTGGCGTCGCGGTTGAACGGTGCATCAAATTCCCAAGTGGCCACGCCGCTCATTGCACCTGCTGATGAGCCGCC
>JAYVJQ010000099.1:0-2768 GCA_043769055.1 Allobrachymonas sp. | reverse complement strand
TTGAAGGCTTTGAGAAAGTGGTGCACAAGTTCTTCCACAAAACCGAGGATGAAGCGCATCACAAAGACATTACTCAAGCCATCATGAATCCCGAGGTGGACATGGTGAAGTTTGAGCAAGACAAAATCAAAGGCGCGATTCGCACCGATTTCATCCTGTCAGCTGAGATCATCGTGATCACGCTGGGCACGGTGGCTGCTGCTGCGTTTGCACGGCAGGTGTCCGTGCTAGTGGCAATTTCGGTGATCATGACGGTGGGCGTGTACGGCCTGGTGGCGGGCATTGTGAAAATGGATGATGCGGGCCTTGCGTTGATGAAATCTGCAAACGCTGGGGCACGCTCGTTTGGCCGTGGCTTGGTGGCCTTTGCGCCCAAGCTGATGAAATTTCTCTCGGTGGCTGGCACGATTGCGATGTTCACCGTGGGCGGCAGCATCATTGCGCATGGTATTCCGGCTATTGAGCATTTCATCAAAGCGCTGGTGGGCACGGGCGCGCTCTCAGCGGTGTGGGGCTTTTGCCTTGAAGGTATCGTCGGCATGATCGTGGGTGCAATCTGTGTGGCGCTGTGGATGGGTGTGCAAAAGTTGCGCGGGAAATAATTGAGGTTGATTGAAAATGAGACGAGTGCCCCTGCTAACGATTAGCCTTGTGATGTGCCTTATGGCGAATGGGGCTCTGGCGCAGCTCAATGAAGACCTCAGTCTTTGCCTGCGAGGTCAGCGGGCAGAGCGCCAGGGGCAATCTGAGCAAGCGATCAGTTTGTACACCCAATGCTTGGAAACAGGTGGTTTAAGTCGTGAAAACCGCCAAAAAACGCATCGCAACATCGGTATCAACTACAGCGCACTCAAGCAATACGACAAGGCTATTGAGCGATACGATATTTCATTGGCTTTAATGCCTGCTGACCCTTGGGCGGATTGGGTCAATCGTGGCAACGCGCTATCTGCTCTGGGTAAATTTCCCGAGGCTTTGTTGGAGTACGAACGTGCAGTCAAGGCCGCTCCTCAATTTGCACAAGCACTGTACAACCGTGGCGTGGTTTTGGAGAAACTACAGCGTGCGCAGGAAGCTAAGGCAGATTTCAGCGCAGCGTTTCAGCAAGGCTTGCGCTCCTCAGAGTTGCTTGAGCGTATGAACTTTCACGGTCTGAATGCGCAGCAAGAGGTAGGTCTATCTGAGGATCAACCTGTACCGAGCATGGATATTTTTCGCGGTGCAATCATGCAGATTGCAGAGTTTTACCAAGGCCGCTCAGTCTGCATCCCCAGTACTGAAAACCTCTCCACCGTGCGGCCTGAGTTGGAGCGCCAACTCTCCAGCCAAGGCGTTGTCGGTCTTCCCTCTCCGAAGCAAATTCGGGTGGTTATGCTCACTCGGTATCCATGTCCGTTCAGTCCACAGCGTGTTCAGTTGAGGCCAGCGACGCAGGCGGATATTGAAGGTGCTTGGGTGTATCCGCTGGCCTCACAAAAGTTCATGTTTGCGCCTCAATCCGGCAATTGGCAACAGATCAAGAGTTTGCCGCCTGTGCGCTGCGAGACTGTGGCCTACTATCCCGGTGGTGAAGCTAGGAACACGCTGTTTTATTTGCAAGCGGACAAAGCGTGCCCTTTCCAACGTACAGAAGACTTGGCTGCGACCAGGCTCAACCCCCGAGTGATGTCTTGGCAAATAATGGGTCAGGGGCGCATCACGATTACAAGGAGCGACGTTCCACAGCATGTTGAAGAGTGGGATGCTTATGTAGTCACTCAGGAGTTTGAGTTAGCGCAAATGAAATTCAAAGTGGGTGACATGGTGAGTTATCTCCGTCGTGAGCGCGGTAACGATTTGAATGCTGCTACGGCGTTTCGACTTTTGCAGCGTTTACCGTGAAAACCAACCATCTACGCTTTGACCGCCTCGATGCCCTGCGCGGCGTGGCGATTGCTTGGATGACTGTGTATCACTTCTGCTTTGACTTGAACCATTTTGGCTGGATCAAGCAAAACTTCTATCAAGATCCGGTGTGGACTTGGCAGCGCAGCGCAATTGTGAGTATGTTTTTGCTTTGCGCAGGCGCCGGCCAAGCGGTGGCGCTGCATCAGGGGCAGAGTTGGAGTCGCTTTTGGCGGCGCTGGGCGCAGGTGGCGGGTTGTGCGCTCTTGGTGTCGATTGCTTCGTACATCATGTATCCCAAGAGCTGGATTTACTTTGGCGTGCTGCATGGCATCGCCGTGATGCTCATCGTTGTGCGGCTCACTGCGCATTGGGGTGCGTGGTTGTGGCCATTGGGTGGATTGGCAATCGCTTCTAAATTCATAGCAAACTATGCAGTATCTATGTCGGCAAACCTGCAATTTTTCAATGAAAAAGGCTTCAATATCCTCGGCTGGGTCTCCAAACTGCCCATGACCGAAGACTATGTGCCAATCTTCCCTTGGCTGGGTGTGATGTGGTGGGGCGTGGCGGCAGCGCAATGGCTTTTAAAGAATCGCCCCACTGTGCTAACGGGGCAATTGCCACCCGCAGCCAAGTGGCTCGCCTTCTTGGGCACTTGGAGCTTGACGTTTTACATGCTGCATCAGCCCGTGATGATCGGCGCGATGACGGTGCTCAAGGGCTGAATGCTTGCGTTTTTCTTCGCTAAATCGGGCAGCCCATCCGATGCGGCTTTGCGTCTGGCTCCATGTCCTCCGGCGGGTATCCGCGTTGTCTTTTTTCGGTGAATAGATCTGCCCCGCCTCCCCCTTTACTTACGCCAGACGCAAAGCCGCATCGGA
>JAYVJQ010000098.1:0-3417 GCA_043769055.1 Allobrachymonas sp. | reverse complement strand
CTTCGCCATGACCGGGAATGCGTTTGGGGAGCAGCTCGTAGTAAGTCTCGCTGGTTTGCAAGAGCTTCACGCCGGCCATTTGCAGCGCATCTACCGTTTCGTATAAATTGGTCGAGCCCATAGCGATGTGTTGAATGCCTTCGCCTCGGTAGCGATCCAAATATTCTTGAATCTGCCCGGCTTTTTAGTTGCCTTCTTCATTAATCGGAATGCGAATTTGCCCGCAGGGGCTGGTCATGGCTTTGCTTTTGACACCCGTGGCTTGCCCTTCGATGTCAAAGTAGCGCACTTCGCGGAAGTTGAATAAGCGCTCGTAAAACTCAGCCCACTCATTCATGCGGCCTCGGTGTACGTTGTGCGTTAAATGGTCGATGTAAGTGAGGCCATGGCCTGCTGGGCTGAGGTCTGCCGCGCTCACGCCGGGCAGAGACTCAAAATCCACGTCAAAGAAACTGATGTTGCCCAAATCGCCTTCTTTCGCACCATTTTTGCCGCGCCAGCGGTCCACAAAATAAATCACGCTGTCGCCAATACCTTTGATGGCCGGAATGTTCAGCTCGCCTGGCCCTGCCGTGCCCGCATAGCTCCACGCACCGAGGCTCACAGCTCGCTCATGCGCAAACTTGGCATCTTGCACGCGAAACGCTATCGCGCAAATGCTCGGGCCGTGCAGGCGCGCAAAGCGCTGCGCAAACGAATCAGGCTCGGCATTGATCAAAAAATTAATCCCGCCTTGGCGATACAAAGTCACCGCCTTGTGGCGATGCTTGGCTATTGCCTTGAAGCCCATGCGCTCAAACAATGCACCCATGGCCTTCGGATCGGGCGCGGCATATTCAATGAACTCAAAGCCTGCGGTGCCCATTGGGTTGTCCCACGTTGTCATGCTGATTCCTTAACGGTGTGTCGTTTAGCGATTGATTGTGCTAATGTACGAGCGTTAAAAGTCAATTTTTCTGCAAGTTTCGGCAAAATTGCAGTCTTTTTCGCAGTTTTCATGCAAAATTAACCTAATGGAAGCACTCGACAAGCTAGACACAGCAATTTTGCGCATCTTGCAGCAGGATGGCCGCGCCACCTTTGACCTGATCGCCGAGCAAATTGGTCTCTCGCCCAGTGCCGTGCTGCGCCGCGCCAAGCGGCTTGAAGAAGCGGGCATCATCGACAAATATGTGGCCTTAGTCAAACCCAGCAGCATCGGCCTAGGCCTCGTGGCCTACATGAGTGTGCGGCTAGAAAAGCACACCGAAAGCCACAAGCGCAACCCGATGGATTTATTCCGCGCCGCCGTGCAAACCTGGCCCGAGGTGGTCGAATGCGCCGCGCTCACGGGCGAGATGGATTATTTGCTCAAAGTGATGGTGAGCGACATGCAAGCCTACTCGCGCTTCGTGATGGACACTCTGCTCAAGCACCCCAGCGTGCAAGATTGCAAAACGAGTTTTCAGCTCGATAGTGTTAAATCAACGACTGCTTTGCCGCTCTAGAAACTCCTTTTTTGATAGCAAACTATATATATTCCATCTCGGCTATCTGCTTAAAAATCTTTTTAATCGCAAAAAAACAGCTTAGTTCAGTTCCCCTAAACCCGCTCAATGGTCTTGTATATATCGGGTTAACCCTTATATTTAAGGCATGTTAGATACTCCCACCATGCGTCAAACCAAACGCCTGCTTCAAGCCACGTTGGATGTGCCGCGTGAGTTTTGGCGTGGGCATGACCATGTACGCGAAACCGCACACGGCCCGGCTGAAGCACAAGCGGGCCACAACGAGCAAGCCTTCACGGAAGCAGAAGAGCGCGCTCTGAAGGTAGGCGATACGCAAGAGCCGCGCATGATTCCTGTGCGCGCGCTTTCCGTGCGCCACCGCCGCCTCATCAAGGGGCATTTGCTCGCGCTCTCCAGCCAAGATCGCTACCTGCGTTTTGGCTATAGCGCCAGTGATGAGCAGGTGGCCAAATACGTCGCTGGGCTTAACTTTGAGCGCGATGAAATTTATGGCATTTTCAACCGCCGCTTGCAACTGATTGCGATGGCGCATTTGGCGCTGGAGAGTGATCCCAAAGCAGCAAGTTGCGCAGAGTTTGGCGTGTCCGTGAGCAGCGATGCGCGTGGCAAAGGCTTGGGAACACTGCTTTTTAAACGTGCCATGCTGCATGCGCGCTCAGAAGGCGTGGAGCTGATGTTCATTCATGCCCTCAGCGAGAACGCGCCCATGCTCAAAATTGCCCGCAATGCAGGTGCAGTAGTGGAAAACCATGGCGGCGAAGTAGAGGCTCACATCCGCTTGCCTGCTCAAGATTTCTCGGAACGGGTCGAAACAGCCGTGAAAGATGCAGTGGCCGACGGTATTGGCGAGGTCGACTATCGCTTGAAGCTGCGCGCCTTGCAATTTTGGGAATTTTTAGCCAGCTTGCAAGACATTCGCAAAGGCGTGATGGCTGCCGGGCAAAGCACATCGCCTTGACCTATTGCATTAACACCTTGCCCTGAATTTGGGCTATGCTTGAGTGTTGATCAACTCCGAAATTCATCCGTGTCAGACCATCCCGCGCCCGCATCACCCGCGCAACCCTCGCACCCCTCGCAGGCCCCTTACAAAAGCGAAGACAGGCGCGGCATTCTGCAAAAAATCGCAGAATTCATTCACCCCGGCCCCGACAGCAAAGAAGAGCTGATGGAAACCTTGGCCGAGGCCGAGGACAACCAAGTCATCGGCGCAGAAAGCCGCGCCATGTTGGAGGGCGTGCTGCGCATCACCGACATGACCGCAGGCGATGTGATGGTGGCCGCCACCCGCATGGATGTGATCAACATCGATGCCCCGTTTGATGAGCTGCTGCACCTGATTATCGACACCTCGCACTCGCGCTTTCCCGTTTATGAGAGTGACCGCGAGAACATCATTGGTATTTTGATGGCCAAAGATTTGCTCAAGCTTCAGCGTGCGCCCGAGCTGAATTTGCGCGCCCTGCTGCGCCCCGCTGTTTTTGTACCCGAGAGCAAAAAGCTCAACGATTTGCTGCGTGAATTCAAAGGCAATCGCAACCATTTGGCCATCGTGATCGATGAGTTTGGCCGCACGGCCGGCCTGATCACGATTGAAGATGTGCTCGAAGAAATCGTCGGAGAGATTGAAGATGAGTTTGACGATCACGCCACCGAAGGCGATATATATGCACTCGCCGATAAAACTTGGCGCGTCAGCGGCGATACGCCGATTGAGCGCGTGCAAGAGAGTTTTGGTGTCGATCTCAAAACCCGTGATGGCGATGAGGCGGCTGAAGAATTTGACACCATCGGCGGGCTAATTGCACATGAAATCGGCCATGTGCCCAAGCGTGGCGAGCGCTGCGTGCTCTCAAATTTGCAGTTCGTCGTGCTGCACACCAAAGGCGGTGCGGTCAAATGGTTC
>JAYVJQ010000097.1:0-4302 GCA_043769055.1 Allobrachymonas sp. | reverse complement strand
TTGAAGGGCTTTGAGCTGGAAGCTTGGGTCGGCATCTTCGCGCCGGCTGGCACGCCCGCAGATGTGATCGCCAAGCTCACCAGCAGCATCAAAACCGCCATGGAGCAGCCCGATACGATGCAGCGCGCAGCCACTGCTGGCATCGAAGTGCGCTACCAGGGCCCCGAGGCGCTGGCCAAGCGCGTGGCAGAGGAATCCGCCTTCTGGGAAAAAACCATCAAGAACGCGAAGATCACGGCGGATTGAGCTGGCGAGCAAAAGGCTTGCTCAACCCCAAGCCTTCAAATACTCATCCCAATGCGCCTCAGTAGGCGCGAGGTTGCCGAGCGTTTCTTTGATGAAGGCGATTTCTGCGTCGTATTCTTTGTCGGTAAATCCACCGCGCATTTTTTGAAAGCGGCAATACATGAGGTAGGTGTTCATCACATCGGTTTCACAGTAGCGGCGGATGTCTTCCAAGCCGCCTACTAGATACGTTTCATAGACTTTGCTGCCATCCATGCCCAGCTTGCCGGGGAAGCCGCAGAGCTTGGCCAGTGTATCCAGAGGCGCGTTGGCTTTGGGCTGGTACATGGCCAGCAAATCCATGAGATCGAGGTGGCGCAGATGGTAGCGGGCGATGTAGTTGTTCCATTTGAATTCGCGCGAATCATGATCGCCGCCTTCGCCCATGTCCCAGTATTTATTGGCCTGCACGCCGTGGACGAGGCCTCGGTAATTGAGCACGGGAAGATCAAAGCCGCTGCCATTCCAGCTGACCAGTTGCGGCACATGCTTTTCTAAGCTGCCGAAAAACTGCTGAATGACTTTACCCTCGGAGGCATTGTCTTTGTCGACAAAGCTGTGAATGCGTAAGCCATCTGCATTGCGAAATACCACGCTGATGCACAGCACACGCTGCAAGTGCAGGGGCATGAAATCTGATTTGTTCTCAAGCTTGCGCTGCGCGGCCCAAGCATCGTAGACCTGTGCATCGGTGGCGTCCGCTGGATGGTCGCCCAAGGCGCGCAAACCGCGCACATCGGGGATGCTTTCGATGTCAAACACCATCACGGGCCAGGCCATTGTGCTCTCCTCGTTACTATAAAATATATAGCAAACTATGTATATTTTATGCCGGCTAATGGCCTAAAACGCTTTGAATAAGCTGCAAATCAACGTGCAGGCAAGAAGCGCAGTGGATCGACTGGTTTGCCTTGGCGTCGGATTTCAAAATGCAGCTTCACGCGGTCTGCATCGGAGTTGCCCATTTCGGCAATCTTCTGGCCTTTGCGCACGGTTTGGTCTTCTTTCACCAGCAAGGTTTGGTTGTGTGCGTAGGCGGTGAGGTAAGTGTTGTTGTGCTTCAAGATCACCAGATTGCCGTAGCCGCGCAAGCCAGCGCCGGCATACACCACGCGGCCATCGCCTGCGGCCAGCACCGGGTCGCCCAGCTTGCCGCTGATGCCTACGCCTTTGTTGCTCACTTCATCAAAGCGCGCCACCACATTGCTTGCGCCGCCCGTGATGGGCCAAATCCAGCCGATGTCTTCATCGCTGGGGGATGAGGCGGGGGGAAGCGGTGGCGATGCAACGGGCGCTGGCGTGGCGGCTGCCGTGCGCGTGCCAGCGGGGGGCAAGCTGGTGGCTGTGACGGCGCTGGGTGTGCTGACGGGGCGGCTCACGGCTGCATCTGATGCGGGCGTGCCCGGTGCAGAAGCTGGCGAGGCTGGCAAGGGCGCAGCAGCCACTTGCGCAGTGCCGGGCGGGATGATGCGCACCACTTGACCCACTTCGATGATGTTGGGGTTGTCGATGTTGTTCCAGCGGGCAATGTCGCGCCAGCTTTGACCTGAATCGAGACCAATGCGAATCAAGGTGTCGCCCGGGCGCACAGTGTAGTAGCCGGGTTTGCCGGCGTTCTCTGCGCCGGGCAGCACCTTGACTGGGGCAGCCGGCGTGGCGGCTGTAGGTGCGCCTGCGCTGCTCGCGGGCGCACTGGCTTGTGTGCTGGGCGCTCGGACTACAGATGTGCCGCGATCTTCCACTGGCGCGCTTGCGCCGCTGGGGCGTTGGCTGGCGCAGCCGGAGAGCACCGTGAGCGCTACCGCCAGAGCCAGCCATCCAAGGTACTGCGGTCGTGTGAAGTTGATCATCGTGTTCCCTATTACGGCTTTATACAACCCCTGATTTTAGAGGCACAAAGAGCACGCTCTCCAATACAGTTTGTTGCACACCTTGTGCAGTTTTATCCAGCAGCATGAGGCTCTGGCCTTGTGCCTGTGCAATGGGCGCAACAATGCGCCCGCCAATGGCCAGTTGATCGACCCAGGCGCGTGGAATGGCCTCGCCGCCCGCAGCGGCAATAATGCCTGCATAGGGCGCGCCGCGCGCATGGCCCAGCATGCCATCGCCCAGCAGCAGATGCAGATTGCTTGCTTTCAAATACCGAATATTCACCAAGGCCTTGTCATACAAACCGCGCAGCCGCTCGATGCTATACACCTCGTTGCACAACAGAGAAAGCACCGCCGCTTGATAACCGCAGCCGCCGCCAATCTCCATCACGCGGCCTAATTTTTTCTCGGGATTGAGACCGCCGGCAGGTAGAGATCCTTCGCGCAGCAGCGCAATCATGCGAGCCACCACATTGGGTTTGGAAATCGTTTGCTGCAAGCCAATCGGCAAGCTCGTGTCTTCATAGGCTTGGCCAACCAGCGCAGTATCCACAAAGCGATGCCGCTCAATGGTGTTCATCGCCGCGAGCACAGCTTGATCGGTGATACCGCCCTCGGCCAGTTTTTGCACCATGCGCGCGCGCACAGCGGCAGAATCCATGCCCGCGCCACTGGGGGCTTGGAGTGGTGTTGAAATCGTTTTTTTAAGGCTTTTTAGGCCATTACCCGGCGTAGAATATGCGTAGTTTGCTATCTTTTTAATAGTAATTGCTGGTCCAAACGCAAGAGTGCGTTGAGCCGATGTGGCGGGCTTTGCACCCGTTTGCGGCATGCCGCTGGGCAGTTTGGCGGGAAAGCTGGGGCGCTGGGTCATCGCATCAAATCAAAGTTTGCTGCGCCAAGCATCCAGCCGCGCATGATCGGTCAAGTCCACTTGCAGCGGCGTGATGGTGATGTGGCCATCGGCAGCAGCCTCAAAATCCGTGCCCGGCCCACTGTCGGCCACCTCGCCCGCAGCGCCAATCCAATACATCATCTCGCCACGCGGGCTCATCTGTGTATGCACCGCCTCAGCGGCATGGCGGCGACCTAAGCGGCAGACTTGCGGCGCTTTGAGCATCGCTTTGGGCACGTTGGGGATGTTCACATTGAGCAGCCAAGGCGTTGTGCTGCGTTCTTTGTCAAACTTCAGCACCAAATCGCGCGCCACCTGCGCCGCATCAGCCAAATGCGCCCAGCCTTTTTCGACCTGAGAGAACGCTATCGCTGGCACGCCAAATAAATAACCCTCCATCGCCGCGCCCACCGTGCCGCTGTAGATCGTGTCGTCGCCCATATTCGCGCCATTGTTGATGCCCGAGACCACCAAATCTGGCTTGTAGCCCAGCAGGCCCGTGAGCGCGATGTGGACGCAATCCGCTGGCGTGCCGTTCACATACCGAAAGCCATTGTGCGAGGTGTGAACATACAGCGGCGAATGCAGCGTGAGCGCATTCGATTTGGCCGAGTTGTTGTGCTCTGGCGCAATCACCTCCACTTGAGCCACATCTTTGAGCGCTTCATACAAAGCAAGGATGCCTTCGGCTTGGTAGCCATCGTCGTTGGAGAGGAGGATTTTCATGCCCTTGATTCTAGGGGCGAAAGCGCATTGGCCTGGCTCAGCGCTGGGGCTCGGTGATAAAGCCGATTTTTTTCACACCGGCCTGCTGCGCGGCTGCCATCGCTTGCGCCACGCGTTCGTAGCGCACAGCTTTGTCGCCTCGGATATGCAGCTCGGGTTGTGGCGTTTGCGCGGCGGCAGCTTTGAGTTGACTTTGAACGGCTTCATCTGAGCTGGGGATTTCATTCCAGAAATATTGGCCTTTTTCATCCACGCTGAGGCGAATAGTTTGCGGCTTGGCATCTTGCGGCTGATTGGTGGCGCGGGGCAGGTCGATGTTGACTGCGTGCTTCATGACCGGGAAGGTGATGATGAAGATGATGAGCAGCACGAGCATGACGTCGACCAGCGGTGTCATGTTGATTTCGTTCATCACCTCGTCGCTACTGTCCGAGTTCAGGTCTTGTGTTCCGAATGCCATGATGGTTTCCTTCAAGCTTTTTTCAGCGGCGTGACTTTGCCGTTAGACGAGCTTCCCACCCGCGC
>JAYVJQ010000096.1:0-4545 GCA_043769055.1 Allobrachymonas sp. | reverse complement strand
TTGGCTGCTTTGCAGGACCTGCACACGCTGCTGTAAGGCTGATTCAGTCATGGCGGCTACGGCGGGCTCGGCAGTCAAAGGCAACTCGGGGGGCAAGTCGAGCAAAGCTGCTTGTACTAAAGGCCAACAGAGCACACCGCGAGCATCGCTCACGATCAGTTGAGCTGCTTCGGGCGAATGGCCCACAGCATGTGCGCTGGCGTCTTGCTGGGGCCAAGCCTGCGGCGCAATCGCGCTGGGTTGCAGACCCGCTTGCTGCAAGGTGGCCAGCGATTGCATGAGCCAAGCTTTGTTGCAAGCAGCAACCCATTGCTGATCGCTGCCCGGTAATTTGCACAGCGCCAAATGCAGGGCAGCAGGCTCATCGAGCAATTGCTCTTCCAGCAAACCTCCCAGCACCGCTTGCATTTTTTGCGCTGAGATGCCGCGCGGCAATTTGGGCAGTTGCACTGCATGCCAAGACAGTGCCTGCGCCGGCACGATCACGGTGCAGACATCCGCGCGCGGCAAGAGTGCAGGCGCGGCATGGCCTTGGGCAGAGAGCGTGCCGGCAGCCGAGAGCATGCAGTAAGCCAGCTCGGCTTGCGGCGCGCTGGGTGGGGAAAGGGTAACGAGGAGCTGGCTCATAAAAAAAGGGTCAATTCCAAGCATTATCGGGGAGAAGCGTTGCCTGCTTGGGGTAATTCATCGGCGCGCAGGCCACCCGGTGCAATAGGGAAGCTGCCCCTTTCGCGCCACAGCGTCTTGACATCCAGCCCATCGCGCTGCACCACCGAGCGCTCAATCACCACCATGCTGGCTGCGCCATCAGCAATGCGCAGACGGCCTGTGACCTCAAAATAGCGCGTAGCGACGCTGTGCTGACCCTCATTGAACTGCCCCGCCAGATTGGGCACGACGGCGCTGAGCTCGGCCAAATTTTTGAAATGCTGGCGGCTACGCTCAGACACAATTTTTTGCGCATCGGAGAGCTCTAAAGTAGGCGCGCTGGCATACAACACCTCGGCGCTGGCCGTGTTCACATTCACCGGGGTACGCGAGGGCAGCCAGATGATGAAAGGTTTCAAGCGCTCTAAGCTGCTGCTGGACAAGCCCAGCAAAGTCAGCTGCTCTAAACGCTGGGGCAGCAAGGCGGCCTGAGCGCCTGAGCGATTGTCGGGGCTCAAATCGGAGGCAAAGCGCAGGTTCTCGGCCATATTGGCAAGCTCGGCGGGGTTCAAATTGAGCAAATCAAACAGCTTGGCAAAACCAGCCAGCGCGGTGGACGAAATGCGGCCGGCCTCAATCAAGTTGTAGACATTTAAGCGAGCTTGCGCATCTTGCATCTGGCCCGAGAGGAAGACGTTGGCATCATCTTGCTCAGACAGAAGTGCGTTGTTGTTTTTATCAGCCGCCAAAAAGCTCGATAGCCGCGATTCTTGCAAGGGCACAGCCCAAGGCTCGCCCAAATGATCGGCGCCGCCATTGCGTGCATCTTCGCGCAAAATCAGTCGCGCCCAGTCCAGTGCGCCCACCAAAATCCAACTGGCTTGCAAACGCGAACGCTCGGCGCTTTCCACCGCAATACCGCGCCACTGCTGCCAAGCTGCACCAGCAGCCAGTGTGGCCACCAGCACAAGGGTGATCATGGCGGTGAGGAGAGCTGCGCCATTCGTTTTTGAAACTGGTCCGACGCCGGGCCGCCCCAAGGCGGACGCGCCCCACGCATCGGCAGAGCCGAGGCCACTGCCCCGGCTAGGGGCAGCGCACCTCGCGCAGCGGGGGAGCGTGGGGGCTCGTTTCATGACTTTCCACCCCCGCGAGTCGGCTGAACCCAGTCAATGCTAAGCGAGCCGCCCGGCGTTTGAGCGGGCGCGAGTTTGAGCACCAAGCGCACGCCATCGGGCAAGGCGTTGGCCGGCAATGCGCCGCCTTCGGCAGATAACGGATTACTCCAGGCATCGTTGCGGTAGTAAAAAATCTGCCATTCGTCGATGGAGAGCACTTGCACTTCAAGTGCGCGTTCGGCATCTGAGGGATTTTGCCCCCAGCGGCCCGCTTGATCCCAAGCGGCTTGCCATTGCCCGCGCGTGCGCACGGGTTCGCTCGTCCAGCGCATAAAGCGGCGTTGCAAACCCTGGGGCGTGTCCACATTGCGGCTGCCCCAAGCGATCACGCGCAATTCATCGCCTGTAAAGCGCCGCGTGATGCGGATCACGCGGCTGTCAAATTCAATCGCTCGCGCGGTGCTTTGGTTGGGTTGCGCACTGCCCAGCAACGCAGGGGGCGTTTGCGAGGCATCAATCAGGTGATCCAGATCGGTGCGCCATTGAGAGAGTGCGGTTTGAATCGCGGCCACTTCATCGGCGCGGCCCTGGTGCTGCTTGGTCGCGCGCGCCATGCCATCCACACCTTGCCACGTGAGCACGGCCATGATCGACATCACAACGAGTGCAATCAGCACTTCGATGAGGGTGAAGCCGTAGGGGTGGTGACAGCCTAGTACGTAGTGATGTTTCGCCGCCGGGCCGCCCCAAGGTGAAACGCGGCCCCCTCGGGGGGCAGCGGACCTCGCGCAGCGGGGGAGCGTGGGGGCCATCAGTAGCGGCCAATAACAGTTGAAATCTGCAAAATACCGTAGCCCGCCGCCCCATCGCTCACCTGAGTTTGCACCCGCAAAAAGCTCGGGTTCGGCGTGGGGCGCACTTGCAGATTCACTTTGAAGTTGCGCGCGCCTTGACTGCAGTCGATGCTGTTGTCGCCCACACTAGGCATTTGCCGCGCCAGACGAATTTTGGCCAGCTCGTTTTCTGCGCAAATTTGTGCCAGCAGCAAATCGGTTTGTCGCTGGCTGGAGCGTGCCAAGGCCGAGGTCGCTTGCGTGCCGGCAAACAAAGCAATTGCCACGATGGACAAGGCCACCAGCACTTCAATCAGGGTAAAGCCACGGCTGCGCATACAGCTGATCTCAAGGTTCAGACTGCACAGCAAAAGGCCGCAGCCCATCACTGGCTATTCGCAGGCTTTGCTCGCCCAGTTTCAACTCCACACTTTGCGCAGGAAGCATCGGCTCAGGGCCGAGTTGCAAGCTACTGGCATTGCGCTGGCCGGCTTTGATTTGCACCACCGTGCCTGAAGACAACCAAGGATTCATCGCTTGCACATTCAAGTTCACACGGCCGTTGCCCACGTTGGCCAATACAGCCGATGGCAATACGGCAAAGCCTTCAGGCAAAGCCACCCAAGCCAGCGCCACACCCGAGCTGCGTGATTGCGCACGAGCGGCCTCTAAAACTGCTGAGAGACGATCTGCCTCGCGGTTCAGTGAGGTGGAGGCACTGTCTCTGAGCGCAAAGCTCACGCCTGCCGAGCCAATCGCAATGATGGTGATGACGACCAATAGCTCTAAAAGCGTAAAGCCGCGTATTAGAACTTGATGATCCGTACGACTCGACGAGTTATGACCCGTTCGCCCTGAGCTTGCCCAAGGGCTCACGAAGACTGGGGCAAGCTCAGTCCGAACGGGAGTTGAAAAATTCATTGGGCAATTTCACTGCCAACTGCCAACATCCGCATTTTTGCCTTCGCCTCCGGCTTGCCCATCGGCGCCAAAACTCATCACATCAATCTCGCCCTTAATGCCCGGGTTGAGGTATTGGTAAGCGCGGCCCCATGGATCGTTCGGCAGTTTTTCAAGATAAGGCTTCCAGTTGGGCGGAATCACGCCTGTGGTGGGCTTGGCCACCAGAGCCTGCAAACCTTGCTCGGCGCTGGGGTAGCGCTGATTGTCCAAGCGATACAGCTTCAAAGCCTGCACCACATTGTTGATGTCAGTTTTGGCAGCGGTGCTGCGCGCATCGTCGGCTCTGTCGAGCACATTGGGCACGATGAGTGCGGCCAAGATGCCGATGATCACCAAGACCACCATCAACTCAATCAAGGTAAAGCCGCGCTGAACCCAAGCCACGGGGCGAAAAATAGGGGATGAGAAAACTGTCTTCATAGAACCCGCATAATATCCGTATGCAACGCTCTTTTTGGACACGCTCGTTAACATTTGTGCTTTGGCTGCTCGCAGGCGCTAGCGTGGTGTATTGGGGCTTGAAATTTGTGCAGGGCCCGGCGGCCCCTGCAAATGCTACTGCGGCGCTGCCCGGTGGTGTCTCAAATGCGGTGGATGCCCAAGCCTTGGCTAAAGGTTTAGGTGGTGGGCAGGTGGTTGCTACAGATTCGGGAGCAACTGGCGCAGGTTCTGCGCCGGCCAGTAGTATCAATGCCTCAAGATTTGCCTTGACTGGTGTGGTGGTCAGCCGTGCGGGCGATTCTCGCTCCAGCGTGGCCTTGATTGCGGTGGATGGCAAACCCGCGCGCCCCTACCGTGTGGGTGCGAATTTGGCCGATGGCGTGGTGCTTCATAGCGTGGGGCCAAGCAAAGCCATGCTGGCCGGCAATGCACAAGCAGCGCCCGATCTCACCTTGGAATTGCCCAAGCTCAACTCAGCCGTGGTGGGCACGGCGATAGCAGCGCGGCCAACGCTTCCTGTAACAACAGCAGTGCCAACACCT
>JAYVJQ010000095.1:0-4155 GCA_043769055.1 Allobrachymonas sp. | reverse complement strand
GCCGGGTGGGCCGCCGGGAATGTGCGGGCCGTGGTCAAAGAAGATTTCGCTGCAGGGGCCGCAAGGGCCGGTATCGGCCATCATCCAGAAATTGTCAGATTTGTATTTGCCGCCTTTGTTGTCCCCAATGCGCACCACGCGCTCAGGCGGCAGGCCAATTTCTTTGGTCCAAATATCGTAGGCTTCATCGTCGTCGATATAAACAGTCGCCAGCAAGCGCTCGGCTGGCAAGCCATACACTTTGGTGAGCAACTCCCAGCCCCACATCAGCGACTCGCGCTTGAAATAATCGCCAAAGCTCCAGTTGCCCAGCATTTCAAAAAAGGTGTGATGCCGCGCGGTATAGCCCACGTTTTCCAAATCGTTGTGTTTGCCGCCAGCTCGTAGGCAGGCTTGCACGCTGGCCGCACGCACATAGGAGCGCTTGTCATCACCCAAAAACACATCTTTGAACTGCACCATGCCGCTGTTGACAAACATCAGTGTTGGGTCATTGCCCGGCACGAGTGGGCTGCTGGCAACCGCTGTGTGGGCTTGTTTTTCAAAGAATTCGATGAAGGACTGGCGAATTTCGGCCACGCTGAAGGTCTTGGCGGGCTTGAAGGGAAGGAGGTGGGAGGAATTTGACATAACCCGCCATTTTACTGGTGCTGCACGGCCTGACGTGGCTCAGATACCCAGTGCGCAAGCTTTCTGCTTCGCAATCCAGTACGATCATTCATTTTCAAACAGCCCTTGGGCAAACTAGGAGACGACAATGTTCAGTCATGTGATGTTAGGTGTGAATGATTTGGAGCGATCCAAGAAGTTTTACGATGCGCTGCTGGGCACGCTGGGTCTCGCGCCTGGCGTGGCCAACAAGAATCGGTATTTCTACCGCAGCAAAAGCGGCACGTTTGCCATCAGCACGCCGATTGATGGCGCGCCGGCTACGCATGGCAATGGCAGCACGATTGGGTTTAACGTGGAATCAGCAAACCAAGGCGATGCTTGGCATGCAGCGGGCATTGCCAACGGCGGCACGACCTGCGAAGACCCACCGGGTTGGCGCGATGGCGCGGTGGGCAAGCTGTATTTGGCTTATCTGCGCGACCCCGATGGCAACAAGCTCTGCGCCTTGCATCGGCCGCCAAAAGAAGGTTGATTCGCGCAAATTAGTTACTATTATTTTGATAGCAAACTGTGCTTATTTCATGCCGGTTAACCCCCTAAAAGGTATCTATTCTCAATGCTGAGCATACCCCCAAGGGCTCACGCAGTTTCGCGCCTGCGCAGTGAGCGTTTGGCGCGCAGCACGAAGCCATTTCTCGCACGCGGCGGTATGCGCGGGCCGCGTTGCTCGGGATGCCGGCTCGCGCCTAGTCACTGCCTGTGCGCGCTGCGCCCCAATGTATCCACGCGCGTGGGCATGTGCTTGATCATGGCCGATATTGAGGCGCTCAAACCCAGCAACACCGGCTGGCTGATTGCCGATGTGGTGGCAGATACTTTTGCCTTTGGCTGGGCGCGCACCGAGGTTGACCCTGCTCTGCTGGCCTTGCTGGCCGATCCGCAGTGGCAACCGATACTGGTGTTTCCGGGGGAGTTTGTGCATTCTCAGCGGGTGGTCAGCACTGTGCCGACCGGAGATGCCGCCAAGCGCCCGCTCTTCATCTTGCTAGATGCCACTTGGCCGGAGGCGCGCAAGATGTTTCGCAAGAGCCCGTATTTGGATCGCTTTCCGGTGTTGAACTTGGCTCCGGAGCAACTCTCGCGCTACCTACTTCGTCGCTCCAAACGCGAGGATCATTTTTGCACTTCGGAAGTAGCTGCACTTTGCTTGGATCTGGCGGGTGAGACGCATGCCGCGCAAACCCTGGAAACTTATTTGGATGTGTTCACCGCCCATTATTTGCAGGCCAAGCATCAGTTGCCGGTGGATTTAGAAGATGCGCTGCATCAGAGGTTGCTTGCGCTCAAGCGCTGAGCAATTTCAGCCGTACTTTCGCGGCATCTTGGGGCGCGGCTCGTGGCGTTTTTTCTCGCGCAGCATGAAGAGGTACAGGCTCTCCACTTTTTCTCTGGCCCACGGCGTTTTGCGCAAGAACTTCAAGCTCGATGAGATGCTAGGCTCGCTGGCAAAGCATCGAATCGGAATGCGCTGGGCCAAGCCGGGCCAATCGTAATGCGCATGCAAGGCGGTGACGATGGCCTCCAAGGTCATGCCGTGCAGCGGGTTGCGCTGTTGCTGGGCAGGTGCTGAGGCTTGAGTGGGCGAAGAGTCTTCAGACATGCTCTATTCTCACCCAACCCACAGCCCGAGCCCAGCCACCGCCTAAAATCATGGGTTTTGCAACGCTCGAAAGTTTTCTGTGGACATTACCCTGCTGATCAAAGCCGCCATCATGGGCATCGTAGAAGGCTTGACGGAATTTCTCCCCATCTCTTCAACCGGCCATTTGATTTTGGCAGGCAGCTTGCTCGGCTTTACCGATGAAAAAGCCAAGGTGTTTGAGATTGCGATTCAAACCGGCGCGATTTTTGCCGTGATGCTGGTGTATTGGCAGAAGATTCGTGAAACCTTGGTGCAATTACCCACCGAGAAAAAAGCCCAGCAATTCGCGCTGAACGTGTTCATCGCCTTCGTACCCGCCGTCGTTTTGGGGCTGCTGTTTGGCAAAGCGATCAAAGCGAATTTATTCACCCCCGTGGTGGTGGCCAGCACTTTCATCATTGGGGGCTTCATCATTCTCTGGGCAGAAAAGCGCCAACAAACTGCCATTCGCGTGGAATCGGTAGACGACATGACTTCGCTCGATGCGATCAAGGTAGGCTTGGTGCAATGCTTGGCACTCATCCCCGGCACCAGCCGCAGCGGCGCCACCATCATTGGCGGCATGCTGCTCGGCCTCTCGCGCAAAGCCGCCACAGATTTTTCATTCTTCTTAGCCATGCCCACCTTGATTGGCGCGGGCGTGTACAGCCTCTACAAAGAGCGCGCGGTGCTCTCGCCTGCCGATATTCCGATGTTTGCAGTCGGCTTGGTGTTCAGCTTCTTGAGCGCCTGGCTCTGCGTGCGCTGGCTGCTGCGCTATATCTCGACTCATAATTTTGTACCCTTTGCGTGGTACCGCATCGTCTTTGGCGTGGTGGTGCTAGTCACGGCTTATACGGGATGGGTGAAGTGGGCAGCGTGATGGTTTCTTTCAAAAAAAAGAATGGTTGAGAAACTTCATAAAGGCGCTTTGAGCTTGGTGCGCAAAATCCGTCCCACCTCATGGGCGCGATCTAGCTGCACGTAATGCCCAGCCTGCGCTATCAGATCCAAGCTGCTGTTGCTGAATAAGAGCTTGAAATCTTGTGCCACGCCGGGATTTAGATAGGGATCATCAGCGCCAAAGAGGATATGCACCGACTTTTTAAACTGCTGCACGCGCGGCACGACCACGCGCCGCGCTTCAAGCTCTTGCCACAGCACCGAAGTGGAGCTGAAAAACGCGGGGCGTATTGCTACTGAGTTGTTGGTGATGATGGGTGTGAAAGCATCGCGCACTTGGGTATCGCTAAAGAAGCGCGCCAATTGGCCGCCCACACCATTTTGAAAATTCCCGCCTGATTTGGTTGCGCCCCAAACGGCCAAATCTCGAATCCAGCTCGGCGTTGCGTAGAACTGAATCGCCTCGGGAGCAACTAAGCTGTCCATGGGGGAATAGTAGGTGTTGAGCAGCACCAGCGCAGAAGTTTTCGCCTCATTGTCTAGCGCCCAATCGATGCCCGATTGACCCGAGAGATCATGCAAAACCAGCGCCACTTGGCCGAGCTTGAGCTGGGCAATGACAGCTTCTAAATCCGCGCGCTGGCTGGCCACGTTGTAGAGGTGTGGTTGCGGTTTATCCGACTGCCCCCAGCCCAGAAAATCAAAGCTAACGATGTGATACTGAGCCAATTGGGGAATCAGCAGATCGTACAAATGCTGGTTATCAGGAAAACCATGCATCATGACCAAGGTCGGGCCTTGGCCTTTTCTTGCCGCATTGAACTCGCGTGCATTGATGCGCTGGCCATCTTGGCGAATGATGATGTGCTCAGTATGCGGCTGCGCGATTTTGAATTGCGCAATGTGCGCATCGTAGATGGGTTGACTGCTGGGCGCGCTCGCGCAGCCAGCCAACACCA
>JAYVJQ010000094.1:0-7932 GCA_043769055.1 Allobrachymonas sp. | reverse complement strand
GCGATGCGCAGCGCGGCCATTCGCGCTCGCTATTTGCGTGGTTCGCTACGAAAGGTCGTGACGCAAACCATCTCAACTCGTCGCAAACGTATCTGCGCGGGAGCCAAGCGGAGCAGCGCATCGCGCGCCCCGTGACATGGGCGAGCGGGTAGCGCACAACAAGACCGTAGAAAGCACAAATTTCAAGCAAAATGGCGAGATAGCCGGCATGGAATATGCGTAGAGTGCTATTAAATTAGTAGTAATTAGATAGGCGGGCGTTCATCCGCCAACCACTGCAGCAGCGGCAAAGCCCCCGGCAAAATCGGCTCCACAATTGTCGGCAAAGTCTGCCACTGCATCTGCTGCCCCTCGCGCATCTCAAACTCACCATTCCACTCATGCACCTTGCAAAAATGCAAGCGCACCAAGGCATGCGGGTAGTCCACCATCTGCTCTTTCCATGGATGCACTGCACCAATCGTGATGCCAATTTCTTCGTGCAGCTCGCGGCGCAGGGCTTGCTCAAGCGTCTCTTCGGCTTCGATCTTGCCGCCCGGAAATTCCCAATATCCTGCATACACCCTGCCTTCGGGCCGCGTGGTCATCAAAAAGCTGCCGTCTGCTTTCATCAATACGCCAACCGCCACATCAATGATCTTGCGAGACGCGTCTTGAGCTGCGGAATCTTGGCGCGGCAGGTGGCTATCGGCTTGGAGAATTGTTGTCATGCTGAGATTATCCTTCTCTGCAAAACTTCAACGCACGATCAGCAAACTTCTCAAAGCCCGTGAGCGCATGATCGCCACGCGCCAGCAGCAGCATGTTTTTCGCAGGGTAGCGCGCCACCATCTCACGCCAATCGAGCAGCTCATCGCCTTTAGCAATCACCGCCATATAGCGCTCAGGCCGGGTGAACAATTCCGTCTCTATCGCTTTGACTTCTTTCACATGCTGCTGCGTGAATTCAAAGCCGCCCTCATCGTGCCAATTCTTCACCCGCCCAATGAAAGCCGCCAAATCCCGCGCAGGATACACCGCCGGATTGAGCAGCACGCAGCGCGCATACACGCCCACGCGCAGCAGCCGCTCAGTCATCGCCGCCGCATAAAAACCGCCCAGCGATGAACCCATGATGGCCAAAGGCTGCTGCTCAACCGATGGATTGCCCAGCATCGGCAGAGAAGCCCACTGCCAAATCCCTTCGAACGCCTCAGCAGGCGAGGGCGGCAACTGCGGGCAATGCCACTCAATCTCCACCCCATTAGCCTGCGCCTTAGCCACCCGCGCCGCCATGATCTGCGCCTTGGCAGATTGCGGGGAGGAGCGGAAACCGTGGAGATAGAGGAGGCGCATCATAACTCCGCGAAAGATGCAGCTAGAGAAAGGCGATACAGTAAATTTCTATTCCAAGACATGGACTGAGCAAAAATTAAGAGTGATCAAACACCTTCTGGCTGAATAATGACTGTAGGTCTTATTCTGTCGCGTATTTCTTGGTAAACAGGAATACCCGAATCAATGCCAACCTCAAGGGATACGCAGACGGCAAAGCGAATCTTGTCTGCTAACTCTCCAGCGTCAGCGGCGCAATTAACTTTACACTCGAATCGATTGCCGTCGATAAATGCAACAGCATCTTCACCTTCAAGAATTTCGTGTTGCACAGAGCCACGAAGCGCGGCTTTATCATGCACGCTGTTTGTTCGCTTGATCCGTAGTTGATCCTGCGGCGGTGTCATCCAAAGCTTAGCGCGGCGATACGCTTGGTGGGCACAATTGATTGGTGTCATCCATGCCAACGTCACTGTCAATCGACGCCAAGCAATCTTGCCAGCCAATGTTGGCGGTAGAGGCGCAGAAAATACAAAGGCTTCATCCGCGCCCAACTCGCCCACACCAAGCAATGTTGCCCGCTCAGCCGCACATGTAATTGCCCGTTCGACATCAACGGGGCCGTATCCCAACCATCGCGTCACCAGATCCTTCCCAGCTGCACGCCTCGCCGCACCATTGGCAATGGCTTGAATTTCCGGATGCTCGGCCAATAGCCGCTCAGGCCACTGACCCCATCGCGCACCATGAATCAACAATGCTTTGAGCAGCACTGCGTCGTACATCGCTCCCGGAGCGTCTTGCGCGTCAGCACGTAGTAATTCGAGCATGTCATAAGCGCGTACAGCCGCACGGCTGGCGAGAGCAGCGGCGTTACTAGTGCCGCGGGTGTACGAAGTGGCGCCCAGCGTTTGCCCTTGCAGGGGCGGCATTGCCACACGATGACCAGGCGCAGCCCCCGACGTAACGACATCCAGCACACTGGTAACCGGATCGGGCGGCATTCGGGCTCGATAAAGTACACGTCCACCCGGCATCAGGATGTCAGGTTTGATTGCTCGACGGAATCCATGGCCGACACGCGATAACGGACTGATCCCGCCAGACGCGAAGAGATCGTATCGTCCGGGCACCACGCGCATATTTGCACCATCAGAATGCAAGGCACCAACGGTGAGCACATTAAGCGCCTCTGCTGGCGCCAGCAGACGCCGCTCAATGTGTTCGGTGGTCATCGCCGTGAATGCCAGCGCAGATCGCTGCTCCGTAGTTAGTCCATCTAGGGTATTGCTTGGTGTATCGAGACTGAGCGGCCGCATGTCGTTGCCTGCGCTGACGATGAAGAGCACGGAATATCGGAACGAAAGCCAATCCAGCAGTCGCGCCCATGGCGACATCTGGCGTTCGAACAAGCGGCCCTCGTCGCCGATCGAAAGATTGATAACACGTACCGACGGTGCCACGGCAGGCTCCTGGCCTTCGCCTTCACATATCCTCTTAACAGCTCGATGGATCAAATCGATCAACAAGACATCGTCCGGTGTATGTTCACGCCGACGGGCGTTGAAGTTGTCATTTGCGTCAGGCCGCAGAACGGGACGCACATAAAGACGCCGCCGCAAAGGTTCGGCAACACCGTCCAGTTTGCCATGCAGAATCAGGGAGGCCATTGCGGTACCGTGAACCCGATCTTTGGCTGTGTAGCTACCCTCCCAGCCATCCGGGTCATCCACTAACAACCGCCCTTGTAGCTGTGCGTGGTTTTGCAATGGCAGCCCGTCGAGTAGCGCCACAATCGGCAATCGATCTGAGACACCCGTTGCTGGAGCTTGGGCCACTACATCGGCCTCGTTCACGCCGTCAGTTATCGACTGCGCTTTGGGGCGGAAGAACATGACGCGGTTAGACAGCGTTAATTCAGGAGTTTCGCCTGAAATTACGCTGGCAACTGCCGGCATTGGTAGTTCCACAAGAAACCCGTGATAAGCAATTTCGCCAATCAGCGCACGACGCAGAACCTGTCCACCAAGTCCGCGAACAAGGGCTTCAATTTCTACACCAGCATTGTTATTTTTCAACTGAGAAGCGAAATACCATGCCTCGATTTCGAAACGGATGACCTGCAGGCCATCATCAATGCAACGCTGCCAATACTGACGGACGTCTAAATCAATACGATCCGCCACGCTCCAAAAGCGGATGTTGCGTAATTGTCCAAATAAGTTACGAAACTTGTTTAGTCCGCGCTCGAATTGAGCGGTTGGGTCATTCTGGTAGCGGGTCCACAGCGCCAGCAACTGCGTGAGCGCCTCTTGATTACTTCCCAACAGAAACAAGCGGCCCGAGAGAGACTTTTCTTCCCTACCCTGAATGTAAAAATCATCATCAGGCTCAATCTGGTCCTCAGCCCACTCGACAAGCCATTCGAGTCCGGGTATCTTGGCAACGGCCTTGGCAAAATCCTCCACCGTGCCCGCGACTTCCAGAACTAGGATTAGTTCTGGGTTCTCCATCGGCGCCGTCTGCTGCAGCCTCAGGCGCTGTGCGTCCAATGCCTGTTGCAGTAAGACAAGCTGCGGTGCAATTCGAGCGCGCTGGCGTGCAATATCCGGGACACGGACAGAGCCTCCGCCACCTCCTAAGGAGTTTCGATCAGCGGGTGTAGGTTCTGGAAAAAATAGAAGTGGAAAATTTCCTGTTGCCATCCGTTGATCATCCCTTGTTGTCGCTTGTTATTGGCTAATGGTGAATCGAGTCTGCCATTGCTTAAGCCTTTCCGCCACAATGCGCTTCAGGTTCGCATTGGGGAGCGACATCACATAGCGTCGCTGAACGTCTTCGCAAAACTGCTCTAAGTCAGAAAAACTGGATGCTTTAATCTTGGTGGCTAGGGTCTTTGGCGACAACCCGAGCGAGCTTTTCTGGCGAGCCTGAAAGCGCGTGAACCACTCTTCTTTCTGCGCGAGTGTCGGTGCCGGCAGTGAGAGCCGCAACTGAAACCGCCGCCAGACTGCCCGATCCAGCAGTTCAGCATGATTGGTTGCAGTCACAACCACGACATGGCTTGGCAGTGCATCAATTTGCAAAAGCAGCGAGCTGACAACACGCTTGATCTCACCAGTTTCATGAACATCGCCACGCTCCTTGCCAAGCGTGTCGAATTCATCGAAGAACAAGACGCATTGATGAGTACGTACGAAATCGAATAGCTTCTTCAGTCGTCCACTGGTCTCGCCCAGAAAACTGCCAATGACGGCCTCATACCGTACGACAAAGAGAGGAACAAGTAACTGAGCGGCGATCGCTTCGGCAAGAGAGGTCTTACCGTTGCCCGGCGGACCAGAAAGTAACACACGGTGCCTCGGCTCTAAGCCATAAGAACGTAGAATATCCTTGCGGTGATGCTCTTCTACCATTTCGCGGCAGGCGTTAAGTACAGAATCATCTAGATAGAGTGCTTCGAGCGTACGGCGTGGCTCCACTTCGTACAGTAAACCACCATGACCTCCATCAAACGAACGTACGATCTCTGGTGTGCGTGGGCGTCCATTAACTGTCCGCAGATTCTCTTCAAGTTTGTCAGCGAGTTGGTGATGATGTTTGGCTCGCTCCTCGGCCGCCATAGCCTCCACAGTAGTGCGCAATAGCTGCTGGTCTCCCTGACTCCCCGCTTTCACTAGGCTGACTATGAGATCTGCTCGTGACATATATCAGCCTTTCGTAAAAATAAATGAATGTAATGCTTCGCAGTTTAATCCGTCTTTAACTGGCTGAAGGAAATGTTTGGAAAAATGAAAGAATTTTACCGATCCATAAAAAATCCGATGCTTCACTGTGTAGCTCTAAAGCTGTATTCGTGAATGGGTGATTTACATTTAACCGCCAGGCATGCAAATACATTCGCTTCATGCCTGTTTTCGCCACGGCTTTGTTGAGTTCAAAATCTCCATACTTGTCATCACCAATGATGGGATGACCGTGGTGCGCGAGGTGAACGCGGATTTGGTGTGTGCGGCCGGTTTTGATGGTGACTTCGAGCAAGCTGGCTTGTTCACCGTTTGGTAAGGTGTAAAGCTTGGCGACTTTCACCAAAGTAATCGAGCGCATGCCATCGGGGTCATCTTTTGCCACTACTTTCACACGGCGCTCGCCATCATCCTCCCCGCCGTTCACCAAATATTTGTGCAGCGGCAGATCAATCACTTTAAGCTTGGCAGGCCAAGTGCCTTTGACGAGTGCGAGATAGGTTTTGCCCGTCTCGCGCGCTTTGAACTGCGCTTGCAAATTCACCAAGGCGCTGCGGCGCTTGGCGATCAACAAAACTCCGCTGGTGTCGCGATCGAGCCGATGCACGAGTTCTAAAAACTTCGCTTGCGGGCGTGCGCGACGCAATTGTTCAATCACCCCAAAGCTCACGCCCGAACCACCATGCACGGCCACGCCTTCTGGCTTGTCAATGGCGAGCAAATAGTCATCTTCCAAGAGCACAGGAAACTCGCGCGGCGGCGTGTGCGCGGGGCCGCTTTGCTGCTGGGCAGCGGCTGGCGCAGCGTTGTCAGTCAAACGAATCGGCGGCACGCGCACCACATCGCCCACGGTGAGCCGAGTATCCACCTGCGCTCGCCCCTTATTCACCCTCACCTCACCCGAGCGGATGATGCGGTACACATGCGTTTTAGGCACGCCTTTGCATACGCGCAGCAAAAAATTATCCAGCCGCTGGCCTTCGCTGCTCGCATCGATGGCGAGCAGGCTGACCTGGGGAGACTGAGCGCTTGGCGAATGTGTTGCAGTCATTTGCGGGGCTCCAGTCGCTCGCCCGTGTCTACCAGCACTTCACGGATCACGGCTTGCGATAAACGAAATTCGCATTTCAGCAATTCTTCGAAGAGGCTTGTCGCGCTCGCAATCAAACCCCTGCGCTTGGCCACGGCAATCAATGCCGCAGTCCCCAAGCAAGTGATTTGAAACTCCGCCGCTGCTGAGCGCCCAGCTTTTTCATCCATCAGCAGCAATACATCTGCGCCTTCGCGTTGCAGTGTGACCGCTTGCTTGATGGATTGCGCTTCTCCAGGATCGAGTTGTTGCAGCGCAATGGCTGCTTCCTCTGCCCGGCTAACGACCAACCAACCCGCCGCAAAAGCGGCGCGGATGTCTTGCTCTCCTTTGGCAAATTTTCCCGTCAATACTTCTTGCACCACAACTGGCGAAATGAGCACTTCACCAAATATGGCTTGCAGCAGAGGCAATTGCCCCACCAAGCTCAACGCAATCAAAGGCGAGGCATCTGCGATGACGAGCTTGGCCAGAGGCTTCACTTCTTGGCCAGCCATTGCTCAAGCGTATCAATGTCTTTTCTCACCTCTTCGGCGGGCATGTCGATGATGGGGATGCCCAAGCGCGACAGATGCTTCATGAAATCAGAGGCGGAGCACTGCGCATACGCAGCCGCTTGCATCCAAGACAAGCCCCCCTCTTTGAACAAAGTGACCGCCAGCGCTATACGGGCATGCAGCGAGGCATCATTGGGCATGCTGTCCATACCAAACATGAGTGCATAGGGTTTTGAGCGGTTCATCACCACCACAGGCTCTTTTTGCGCCCACTGCAACGCCTGCGTGGGGTTGTTTTTCAAAGTGCTGACGTTGACGGCATGCATGGCGGGGTTCTCATGGGTTAAATAATTAGGGGGATCGAATATGGGAAGATTGTATTCCTATATCTAATTCTTACGCACTACAGCCGCTTGAGCGCGTTCAAGTCGCGATACTTTTTAGGAAGCTGCGGCCAAGAATACGAACCCTCATCCTTCCAAGACGTCGTCTCTTGGATGGTGGGCTTGACCGCCGCCATGACTTCGTCATGATCGTAAAGATACCAATTGTCATTGTCAGGAAATGCAATCATGAGCTGTTTGCCTGAATACTTGCGCTCAATGGTCATGCGCGACTTGAGCTGCACCTTGACAAAATCAATGCCGTTGCAATGTTGAGCAATGAAGTCTGCGCCTTGCCAGTCATCCAGCAAACGCATGGTGCTGTAACCATAATCAGCCAACACAGCAGATACTTTTTGAAAATTGAAAGCCTCTTGCTGACGGCTGTTCAGATCTTTGTATTCGATCTTTTCGAGTTTCATATCAGTAATGCCCCCGGCACTGCGCGATGATGAGTTCATCATTTTCGATACGATAGACGATGCGATGCTCGTCGGTGATGCGGCGTGACCAGAAGCCGCTGAGGTCGTTTTTCAGGGCTTCGGGCTTGCCGATGCCTTCAAAGGGGTCGCGCTGGATGTCTCGGATCAGTTGGTTGATTTTTTTCAGAATCATCCGATCTTCTTTTTGCCAGAATTGATAATCCTCCCAGCCCGCGTCTTCAAAGCAGATCATTCTTCAATCAACTCGCGCTTGACCAGATTCTTGCGATTGCGGATGTTTTCCACTGATTTGAGCAAGCGCGGCCCATTTTTGCCGCTGAGCAAATGCATCGTCTCTTTCCACGATTCAAACTCGCGCAAGCTCATGAGCACGGTGGCCTCGCCTTTTTGGCGGGTGATGACGGTGAAGTCGCAATCGTTGATCACGCGATCAATGTGTTTGGCCAGATTGTTGCGGGC
>JAYVJQ010000093.1:0-3525 GCA_043769055.1 Allobrachymonas sp. | reverse complement strand
ATCGTGCAAAACAAACTGCACTACGCCGCCCATGGCCACACCGCCAGCGAAGTGATTTACCTGCGCGTGGGCAGCGACAAGCCTTTTGCGGGATTGAGCAGCTTCAAAGGCGATCAGCCCACCCAAGCTGAGGCCATGGTTGCTAAAAACTATCTGGCTGAGCCAGAACTCAAGGTGCTCAACAACCTCGTTTCCGCTTATTTTGATTTGGCTGAAATCAACGCCATCGAGCAACGCGAAATGCGCATGGCAGACTATGTGCGCGAGCTAGACACCATTCTCGGCTCCGCTGGCCGCAAACTGCTCGATAACGCAGGCAGCATCTCTCATGCGCAAGCCGAGAGCAAAGTCAAAGTGGAATACCAAAAATACAAAGCCCAAACGCTGGCCAATGTTGAGAAAGATTACCTGAAGGCCATTACCTCGCTGGAAACACAGGCCAAAGCAGAAAGTCGTAAAAAATGAGCGACTTGAGTTTTTTGGGCAAGCTGCTGGATGAGGTGCAGGTGGAGTGGAGGACTCTAGGAGAAATTGGAAGCTTCATTCGTGGCTCTGGTATCCAGAAATCGGACTTCATTGAATCAGGGGTTTGATGTATTCACTATGGCCAGATTCATACTCACTACGCCACATGGGCAACTGAGACCAAATCGTTCATAGCCCCTGATTTCGCAGCACGATTACGAAAGGCATCTACTGGCGATCTGGTCATTGCCGCCACTAGTGAGCATGACGAAGCTTTAGCTAAGGCCGTTGCATGGTTGGGCGAAGAGGATGTGGCAGTCAACATGGGTTGACCGAACGCTTACGATTTTGCTTGTATTTCTAGTGTTTGATAGAACCTGGGTTTTTAAGAACCGTTAAAAAATAGAATAAAACAAGCCAGTAGCCGGCATAGAATAAGCTTTATTTGCTATCAAATTCATAGAGATTCCATATGACACAACACGCTCCCATCATCCTCGATGTCGCTGGCCTCACGCTCACCAAGGTGGATAAAAAACGCTTGGCAAATCCGCTCACAGGTGGCGTGATCTTGTTTGCTCGCAATTGGAAGGATCGTGATCAACTCACGCATTTGTGCGCTGAGATCAAAGCCGTGCGAAGCGATTTGCTGATCTTGGTTGACCATGAAGGTGGGCGGGTGCAGCGCTTCAAGACGGATGGCTTTACGCATCTGCCGCCGATGCGCACACTGGGCGAGATGTGGATGCAGGACGGCAAGCGTCCCGCCGGTAGCGGCGCGATGCAAGCCACGCATGCCGCCACCGCCTGCGGCTACATCTTGGCCGCCGAGCTGCGCGCCTGCGGTGTCGACATGAGCTTCACGCCTGTGCTCGATTTAGATTACGGCGGCAGCTCGGTGATTGGTGATCGCTCTTTTCACCGCGATCCGCGAGTGGCTTCATTGCTGGCCAAGAGCCTGATGCATGGCTTGCTGCTCGCAGGCATGAGCGGCTGCGGCAAACATTACCCCGGCCACGGCTTCGTCAAAGCCGATTCACATACGGAAATTCCGGTGGACAAGCGCAGCTTGAAAGCGATTCTGGCTGACGATGCTGCGCCCTACAAATGGCTGGCCACTGGCATGCAATCGGTCATGCCAGCGCATGTGATCTACCCGAAAGTGGACAGTCGCCCAGCAGGTTTTTCTAAGCGCTGGTTGCAAGAGATTCTGCGTGGTGATTTTGGTTTTACCGGTGCGATTTTTAGCGATGACTTGTCGATGGAAGGCGCGCGCCTCATTGACGATAAACGCGTCACCTACACCCAAGCAGCGATTGAAGCCTTGAACGCCGGCTGCGACATGGTGCTGCTGTGCAACCAAAGCGTGGGCGATGAGGGCAGGGCAGTCGATGAGCTGCTCGCCGGCCTCGATCAAGCAGTGGCCCAACGTCAAGTGCGTTTGAGTGAAATGAGCGAACAACGCCGCTTAAACCTCCTGCCCCAAACTGCGCCAATTCCTTGGGATGAGCTGATGGTGTCGCAGGCTTATATGCAGGCGTTGCAGCAGGTTTTTTAAAACAAAAACGGCAGATAGCCGGCATGTAATCTGCGCGGAGTGCTATTGAATTGGTAGTGATAAGTAAGTAGAAAAACCGAAAGACAGCAACACAGAAAGCACAGAAATTACACAGAAAACACAGAAAAAGAAATACAAGAAACTAAGCTGAATCAAGGTATCCAATGAAGTTTTTTGCTCAAGATGTCGTTGGTATTTTTTCTGTGTTTTCTGTGTAATTTCTGTGCTTTCTGTGTTGTTGTTTCTGGTATTTCGCATTCAATAGTCAAGCATCCATAAAAAAAACCGCAGGACAAGCCTGCGGTTTTTTATTGAGTGTCAACGAATCAGATCATAAATACTTCCACGCGGCGGCCTTCTGCCGAGCTGGTTGCGCCTGCCTTAATGTCGTTGGGGCGCACGAGCACGATTTGCTCTTCTTTCACGCCGGAGACTTTGAGAAGCTCTTTGACGGCCATGGCGCGCTGCTTGGCGATTTCAGCATTCTTTGCTGGATCGCCGCTGGCATCCACATAGCCGCTGATGCCAACTTTCTTACCCGACTTGGCAGCTTCCAAAATGGCAGACAGAGCTTTCGCACCGTCTTGTGCCAATTCAGCCTTGCCGGGCGCGAAGTAGAACTTCACCACACCGCCATCGACCTTGACGCTGGCTGCATCGCCCGCAGGTGCGGCAGCGGCAGCTGGAGCAGCCGCCGGAGCAGGTGCAGCCGCCGCTGCCACAGCAGGAGCTGCCGCAGCCGCCGCTGCCACAGCAGGAGCCGCTGCAGCCGCAACAGCCGCCACAGGTGCAGCCGCTGCCACCGCTTTAGCCGGCTTGCCGTGAATCGACATCATCAAAGGCACGATGAGCAAAGCCACAATGTTGATGATCTTGATCAGCGGGTTAATCGCTGGGCCAGCGGTGTCTTTGTACGGATCACCCACGGTGTCGCCCGTGACGGCTGCTTTGTGGGTGTCGCCGCCCTTTTTGTGGGTCACGCCGTCTTTGTCAACGAAGTTGTCTTCGATGAGTTTCTTGGCATTGTCCCAAGCGCCGCCGCCGGTACACATGGAAATCGCAACGAACAAGCCGGTCACGATCGTGCCCATCAGCAAGCCGCCGAGTGCCGCAGGGCCAAGAGCCAAGCCCACGACTACTGGCACAACCACTGGCAGCAGTGATGGGATCATCATTTCTTTGATGGCAGCTGTTGTGAGCATGTCAACCGCAGCGCTGTAATCAGGCTTGCGTTTGCCCGCCATGATCTCACCATCTTTAAACTGGCGGCGCACTTCCACCACCACTGAGCCCGCAGCGCGGCCCACAGCCTCCATCGCCATCGCGCCAAAGAGGTAAGGAATCAAGCCACCGATGAAGAGGCCAATGATCACCATCGGGTTGGAGAGATCAAAGCTCACGACGCTGCCGTAAGACTCTAACTTGTGGGTGTAGTCGGCAAACAGCACGAGAGCGGCCAAGCCAGCAGAGCCAATCGCGTAGCCCTTGGTCACGGCCTTGGT